>JBAYAD010000042.1:0-14338 GCA_041669965.1 Selenomonadaceae bacterium | reverse complement strand
CAAAAAAAACTGGATTGACTTCAATGCAGGAGAACTTGTTCAGGGAAGAAAAATGGAAGATGTTGCAGACGAATTCTTCCAGTATATCCTTGACGTTGCCTCCGGGCGAATCAGGGCAAAGTCAGAGGCAATGGATAAGCATGAACTGGCCATCTTTAAAGATGGAGTAACAATGTAAGCAGAGTATGCGCAATAATTTAAACTTCAAGCAAAAGTATCCGTTCTGTTGGTGCTTTTGCTTGAAGTTTTTTTGTTATAGGAAAAATTGTTTTATAAAAAGGATTTGGTTAAAAAATGTTGAAAAGATAGTATATGCAGTCAGCTGAGTGGCGTAGATTTTTACGCATTTTTACGAGGCTTTGCTGTATAGGTGCAGCGTTCATATGGGCACCTACTACTTGTTGCTATAAAGTAGTTTGCTGAATTTATAGTATTGCTAAGAAGAGTAAGGAGATGTAGCAGGATGGGGAAACGTGTTTTAATTGTAGATGATACTTTGTTTATGCGTCTTAAATTGAAAACTTTACTAGAAAAATGGGAGTATCAGGTTGTAGGCGAAGGGGCTAACGGGCTGGAAGCTGTGACAAAATATACAGCACTCCGTCCTGATTTTGTTTTAATGGATATTACGATGCCTGAGATGGATGGGATAGAGGCACTTAAAGAGATTAAAAAGATTGATGCCAAGGCTGTTGTGGTCATGGTGTCTGCTATGGGGCAGGAATGCGCAGTTAAGGAAGCGATTCTTTCAGGTGCTCGCAGTTTTGTGATTAAACCGTTTAAAGATGATAAGATGCAAGAGGTATTATCAAAATTGTAGGGAACATGATTTTGAGGTGTTTGTCTACATACAATATAAGGCATGTATCGATGAGCAAAATGTGTTTTGGTGTGGCTTTTGTTCAGTGATTGTAAGAAAATCAACAAGAATAGTTTACATACAAAGACTTGACATATAAAATCACAATTGTTATCATATGAAAAGATAGATGATTTAAGCAGGCAGTCAAAGGTGACTTTGGAACTAGATTCTTTTAATTTGGTTACTCAGTTGCCTTTTTATATATGTTTAATTAATTGGTATACCGGTATACCAATTGGGGAAAGAGGCAAAATAATGTTTCAACCATTAAACAAGGTAAATACGCAGGGAGAAGGGAGTTTGTATCATCAGGTTATAGATAATATTCGGAAACTTGTATTAAACGGAAAACTAAAGGTAGGAGAAAAATTGCCATCTGAGCGGGATCTGGCTGAAATGTATGGAGTTAGTCGTGTTCCGGTACGTGAAGCTCTGAAGACTTTGGAGTTTTTGGGTATTGTGCAAACGATTCGTGGAGACGGTGTATATATTCAAAACATACAGACAAATGACTTACTGGAAAATGTGGAGTTTGCTATACTGGATGATGAAAATGATATGCTGGCAGAGCTTTTTGAGGCAAGAATAGCCATAGAGGTGAAGGCGGCACAGTTGGCTGCTTTGCGCAGAAATGACGAGGAACTTGGAGAAATGTTGGAAGCTCTATTAGATATGGAGCGCGATTTGATGTTAAAGCGCGATGCCAGTATATCTTCTTATAAGTTTCACTTAGCCATCATAAAGGCTTCACATAATCGGGTCTTATATCGTATTCATGATAATCTTTCTGACATGCTAAAGTTGTCACGGCAAAAATCATTACGAGTAAAAGGTCATAGTGACGTAGCGTTGGGTTTTCATAAACAGATTTTAAATGAGATTCGGGATAAAAATCCGGAGGCGGCAGGAGTTTTAATGGCAGAGCACCTTAATAAAGCACGTCTGGTAATTGAGGAAAACAAAAATGATACGGATCACCCAAAATAGGAGGTTGTAACATATGGCTATAGGTATTGCGGCAGTAGTAGTGGTCTGGGTTATTTATATGATTATTAAAAAGTTTTATCCGCAGGGTGTACTCTTAACAGCAGGGATGATTCTTCTTTTAGCAGCTTGTTTGTTGGGAAACACCGCTATTCTTGAAGGAAAGCAGTCTTCCGGTTCGGCTTTTTTAGATATCTTTAATACGATAAAAGTTTTACTGAGTTCTCGTGTGGCGGGCTTGGGTTTGACAATTATGTCCATTGCTGGTTTTGCAAAGTATATGGAATACATTGGGGCAAGCAGGTCTTTATTTGCCTTGGTTGCTTCGCCTGTGAAATATATTAAATCACCCTATGTTTTGCTTGTTTTCAGTTTTTTTATCAGCCAGTTTCTGGTACTGTTTATTCCAAGTCATGCCGGATTAGGACTGCTTCTTATGGTGATGCTGTATCCGATATTGATACGATCAGGGGTTAGTAAACTTTCGGCATTAGGGGTAATTGGGTGTGCACAATATATGGATGTGGGACCTGGATCAGGTAATGCGATTCTTGCAGCAAGTATTTGCGGTTTAGAACCGTCTGTATATTTTGTAAATAATCAATTGCCAATTTTTCTAACAACAACCTTAATTCTTGGTGTTACACATTTTTTTGTGCAAAAGTGGTGGGATAAAAAAGAAGGCTTTTCTGGAAAAGAAGATATGGAAGAGATTGCTGCAGAAGATGAAACGTGTCCACCGCTCATTTATGCGGTTTTACCAATTGTTCCTATGGTGCTTATTCTTGGATTTAGTCCGATTTTTCACAGTGCAATTAAAATGGATGTTGTTACAGCGATGTTTTTAAGTACATTTATTAGTATGGCTTTCGAATATGTAAGAACCAAAGACTATCGGGCTGTTTTGAAAAGTTTGCAGCATTTATATGATGGCATGGGAAGAAGCTTTGCTACAGTTGTCAGCCTCATTGTGGCTGGTGAAGTATTTGCTGCTGGTTTAACAAAAATCGGAGCCGTTGACATAATGACTACGGGTGCACAAGATCTTGGACTGGGTGTACAGGGGTTAATTATCCTGTTTTGTATAGTTATTGCTGGTTGTGCTTTTTTAATGGGATCAGGAAACGCTGCATTTTTTCGTTTGCAGCTCTTGCACCCAAAATTGCGGCATCAATGAATATTGATGTTGTTACGTTGGTTCTGCCAATGCAGATTATGACAAGTTTTGGTCGTGTTGTGTCACCGATTACAGCGGCAATTGTTGCTATTGCCGGAGTTGCCGGAGTATCTCCTGTACAAGTTGTTAAGAGGACAGCAATTCCGATGGCAGTAGCCGCACTTGTAAATGTGGCATTTATATTTATTAATTCATGAAGGAGTTGTTTTAATTGAAATGTGCAAAATGTACTCAGAAAAAATGTTATTTGGAAGGACAGAATTGTACGAAGATTACGGTTGAGGATGTAAAAGAAGCGTATACGGGGCAGAAGCTGGATATGATGAAAGCAGCTGCTTGCACGGAAGGGCGCTTTTACAATAATCTTACTCGATTAGAAGAAACAAATGAGTTTTGTAAAATGATGGGATATAAGAAAATAGGTATAGCTTTTTGTATAGGATTGAATAAAGAAGCTAAGCTGATTGAAGAATACCTTGCGAAAACATTTGAGGTTTATTCGGTTTGCTGTAAAGTTTGCGGTGTGGCTAAAGAAAATTTGAACTTAGAACAAATTAAAAAAGATGCGCGTGAAACGATGTGTAATCCATTGATGCAGGCAAAGCTGCTAAAAGATAATGAGGTGGAGTTTTGTATTACCGTAGGTCTTTGTGTTGGACATGATGCATTGTTTACAGGTGCAGCCACAGTTCCGGTATCCTGTCTGGTGGCAAAAGACCGCGTACTTGCACACAATCCGTTAGGAGCTGTATATTCGCGTTATTGGCGGAAAAAGCTTGGGATTGCAATGGAAGATGATGTATAAGAAGGTAGTCTAAAACAGATGGGAGATAGGAAAAATGTTAAAGCATAATTTTGATGAAGACATCAATCGTAGGGGGAGCGACTGCAAAAAATGGGATACGTATGATGAGGATGTTATTCCAATGTGGATTGCAGATATGGATTTCAAGTGTCCACAGCCTGTTATTGATGCTATGGTAAAGCGAGCGCAGCAGGGTATTTATGGTTATCCGATGAACGTTAAAAGTTTTGAGAATGCGGTTGCGGGCTGGCAGAAAAAAAGGTTTGGCTGGGAAATTGATCCTGATTGGGTTGAATATACACCTGCTGTTATACCAGCAATTGTATATGCGATAACAGCGTTTACTCATCCAGGTGATAATATTGTCGTTCAAATGCCGGCCTACCATCCTTTCCATGATATCATTCCGAATAATGGACGACATATTCTTGGTAATCAGCTTATTTTGCAGGAAGATGGCAGTTATGAAATTGACTTTGAAAACCTTGAAGCTTTATTGAGTCAAAAAAGAACAACGATGTTTCTACTATGCAGTCCGCATAATCCTACAGGAAAATGTTTTACAAGAGATGAATTGAACAGAATGTCGGAACTTTGTTTAAAATATAATGTATTTGTTGTTTCAGATGAGATACATTCAGATATAGTTTATAAGGGAAGCAAACATATACCGTTTGGAAGTCTTTCACAAGAAGCGGCGGATAATTGTGTCGTTTGTGTAAATCCGAGTAAGACTTTTAACATTGCGGGGGTACGTACCGGGGCAGCAGTAATTCCAAATCGTCATAATCATGATTTGTTTTATGCTCCGTTGGAAAATCTTAAAGCGTATGGCAGAACGATATTTGGGACACTGCCAATTGAAGTAAGCTATAACGAATGTGAATATTATGCAGATCAGCTCGTAGAATATCTTGAAGGAAATCTTGAATATTTAAAAAAATTCCTTTCGGAAAAGGTACCTAAAATTAAAGTCGGTAAACCGCAGGCTACTTATTTAGTTTGGCTTAACTGTAAAGAGCTGAATTTGCAGCCAAAAGAATTGCAGAAGTTTTTCCTTGAAAAGGCCAAGGTGGCCATGAATGAAGGATCTACTTTTAGATCTGGTGGTGCGGGTTTTATGAGAATGAATATTGCCTGCCCGCGTTTCAGACTGGTAGAAGCGCTTGACAGAATAGAAAAAGCCGTAAATTTACAATAAAAGGAAAGTTAAAATGAAACAAGTGATTCATACGGATAAGGCCCAGGTGCAATCGGACCTTATTCTCAAGCAGCAAAAGCTAATGTAGTTTTTTAGAAGTTTTATTTTATGGAAGAGGGATAATTTGTGATAAAAAATACTTTAAAAGTTCGCTTAATTGTTTTACTGGCAATATTTTCTTTTTTTGCTGCATTGGTTGTCGGAAGCGTAAGTACATATATGAGTGCTGCGGCAACTATGGAAAATACAGCAAGTAGTAATCAAAGTATTACAATTTAAATTGCCAATGAAATTGAACAATTTGTTAATAATGATAAAACGTTATTAGAAACTTTGGGATTATCGCCAACTGCATACTCGATGGAGGCACCTGCTTTCAGAGAAATGATTCTTGCTGCTAAAAAGAAGAATCCTGAGTTTGAAACGATTTATGTAATGAAACAAACAGGTATGCAGATTGCTAAAACAACGAATAGTTCATTAAATAATAAAGCTAATAAAGAATATTTCAAAAAAGCCATTCAAGGGCATACGTATATAACGGATTCGTATATTTCTCAGCTAACGAATGCGCCGACGATTACGATTTCTGTACCGATTAAGGATGCAAATGGCAATATTGTTGGTGTATTAGCGGGTGATGTTAGTTTAAAAGCAATTGGAGACCTTGCGCAAAAAATTGTGATTGGTAAAACAGGGTATGTTGATGTTGTGGATCAGCAAGGCGTTCTTTTGGCACATTGTGATGCCGAAAAAGTAAAATCTCAGGGAAATATTGGAAAATCAACTTATGTACAAGAAGCGATTAATGGAAATTCCGGTGTAAAAGATGGGATATCTTCAGTGGGTGAGGCTTCATTAATTGCCTATGCTCCAATTAAAAATTATAACTGGGGTGTAATCTCTTATCTTCCTAAAAGCGAAATTAATGCAACGGTTTACCATAGTGTATTAATTATGGTCATTCTTGTATTTTTTGTTTTATTGCTGGCAGTCGCAACAGCCATGTTTACAGCAAAAGGTATTGTTCGTCCGCTTAAAGAACTTGTCAGCGGAGCGGGTAAAATTGCTGAGGGGGATCTAAACCAGAGAATTCAGATAAACGGGGTTGAAGAGGTCAATCAGCTTGCAGTATCACTTGAACGAATGCGTCAGGATCTGCGGGAAATCATTCAGGGAATTATGGGTTCATCGGATCAAATATCTGCAGCTTCGGAAGAACTTACTGCTACGACAGAACTGTCAACGCAGGCGATTGGTTTATTGGCAAATACAATCAGTGAATTGGCGCAGGGAGCAGATAAACAGGTAAGTACAATCGAAACGGCATCTTCTGTTGTTGAGCGAATGTCAGCCGGAATAGAAGAAGTGTCAGCAAATGCGATAACGATGACTACGATTTCTGAACAGGCAGCAAACTCTGCAAGCGGTGGTAGTAAATCGGTAGAAGCAGTCATGTCACAAATGGATATGATTGAAAAAACGGTAACAACATCGGCACAGGCAGTTGGGAAGCTGGGTGAGCGTTCCCAAATGATTGGCCAGATTGTGGAAACTATATCCGGTATTGCCGGACAGACCAATTTGCTGGCGTTGAATGCGGCGATCGAAGCAGCACGTGCCGGAGAACAAGGTCGGGGTTTTGCTGTGGTTGCTGAAGAAGTCCGTAAATTAGCGGAACAGTCTCAGGAAGCAGCTAAGCAAATTGCAGAATTAATTATTGAAGTGCAAACTGAAACGAAAAAAGCAGTTGATGCTATGAATAACGGAACGAAAGAAGTCAAAATAGGTAGTGATGTTGTAAATACGGCAGGGAAATCATTTAATGAAATTGTAGGGTTTGTAGAGCGTGTATCCCTGCAGGTCAAAAACATTTCGGCATCTATGCAGGAAATGGCTTCTGAAAGTGAAACTATTGTAAACTCAGTCGGTGGTATTGATAACATCAGTAAGGCGGCGGCAGGACATACACAGACGGTATCTGCTGCAACAGAAGAGCAGTCCGCATCCATGCAGGAAATTGCAAATGCAAGTCAGTCCTTAGCAACTATGGCGGAAGAATTGCAGGATGCTGTCAAACGTTTCAAACTATAAAGTATAAAAAGAAAGTTGATTTATAGGGCTGCTTAGTCAAGCGGATACGCAGCAAAGGTTCTGGCATTTTGCCAGAACCTTTTTGGATTTGTGAATGAAAAATACCTGTACAGAAGGGACAAAAGCAGATTATCTGTTCCGGTACAGGTATTTGTTTATTAAAAACTGTGCACGTAGTGTAGTTAAGCTTTTTCCAACTTTAGTCGATTTGTAAATTCTTCGTCCGTCATATTATATACAGCATCAAGGAGAGCTGACCGGAAGGCTCCGGGACCAGTAGAATTTTTGGCAGCAAGTTCACCACTGATACCAAGAAGGGCAATGGCCAACAAGCAGCCATTGAAAATATTTTGATCAAAAATGCAGGCCGCAGTGAGGACGTTGAGCATGCATCCGGTGCCTGTGATGCCGGTGAGCATTACAGTACCATTGCGGCCGAGAAAGGTAGTCGTTCCATCCGTTATAATGTCGGTTGCGCCACTCGCAATGATTACTGATTTGTTTTTGCGGGCCAGTGCCTGCATCATAGTAATCGTGTCCGATGAAAGGCCATCCGACGATCCGGCATCAATACCGCAGGCATTATTGACAAGGCCGGCAAGCGCTTTGAGCTCAGAAATGTTTCCTTTAAGAACATTTGGCTGACACTCAGCAATAAACTTTTTGGCAAATTCCAGGCGAAAGTCGCTGCAGGCAATGCCAACAAGGTCGATGATGGAAGGAATCGATTTATCATGTGCAACTTTGCCGGAGATCATCATAGATTTAAGACGAGCATCCGTGACATTGCCAAGATTTACTGCCAAAGCAGCCGAGGCAGATGTAATCTGAGCAACTTCGGCGGGGTGTTCAGCCATGATCGGTCTGGCACCAGCTGCGAGTACGATGTTTGCGCAGTCATTGATCGAAATGGGATTGGTAAGACAGTGAATTAGTGGACCTGTGTTTTGAATATTGTGTTTTAATATGAGGAGATCTGCTGCAAGAGCCGTTTTATTTGTCATAGGTTTTTGCTCCCAGCTTTTGCTGCATCGTTTTGAGCATACCATTTTTACGCATAGCAATGAGAAAGAAGTAGGCAATTGTGCCGCCAATCAGCGTGCCGGAGATAAAAAGTGGTACATAAAACATCCAGGTAAGCCCTGTTTTTCCATAGAGCAAGGTCATAACGGGATAAGATACAATGGCACCAATAAGTCCAGTGCCGATAACTTCACCGATAACGGCGCAGATGAGTTTACCACCCGATGCGCGATAGAGCAGTCCGGACAGCACAGCACCAAATACTGCACCGGTTAGTGCCAGTGGAGGGATTCCCATGAGTACCATGCGCAGCACTCCAATCGTAGCAGCGCATAGCAGTGCATACCATGGTCCCAACAGTACAGCACAGGTAATGTTAATAAAATGCGCCATTGGGCACATACCTTCAATTCGAAGAATTGGTGAGATAACGACGCCGAGTGCAACGAGCATAGATAGTACAGTAAGCTTAAAAAGATGTGCGTTTCTTTGCATAAAAAATACCCCTTTGACAATAAAGTTTTTTAAAAATAGAAAAGCCGCTGACCGAAAGTTCCGGCAGCGGCAGTATATTGTCAAAAAGAATCGTATTCACCAAAACAAATAGCAAGCCCCACGGAACATCCCGGCAGGTCGGTCGAAGCTAAAGCTTCCTCTCAGCCCGAAACACGGGCGCCCTCGCTATTTAGTTGTTTTGTTGCAAACGGACGGAAGCTCCTCCGTTCGCTGATGAAAACAATGTTTCTCTCTTTATTATATCGATTTTTAGGCTGAATGCAAGAGAAAAGATACAGAAAAGCAGAATTGGCGGCGCAGTTTTTTAGTTATGGATAGCAATTGCTGCGGTAAGAGGATTTTTTTCTCAGGAAGTTCCTATAATAAAAAAATGAATTTACGAAAGCGGTGTTTTCGATTACAATAGAAACAACATCATTTGTTGTACAATATGAGCAGTCGGGTGTACAGGTATCTGACTGGTTTTAGGGGGAGAATGTTTTGATCCATGCAATCATCGATATAGGTTCGAATACGGTTCGAATGGCGATCTATCAGATCGAGTATGGAAAAATCGAGCTGCTTATGAAAAAAAAGCATATGCTTGGACTTGCGGCCTATATTCGGGACGGTATTATGCAGCAAAATGGCATCGATAAAGCATGCGAAACACTTTTGGAGTTTAAGGGCTTTTTGAACAGCTTTAAAATTACGGAGATTACGGCCTTTACAACGGCGGCATTGCGTAACATAAAAAACAGCCAGGAGGCTGTACAGCAAATTATTGACCGCACGGGTATTTGTGTGCGTGTGATTTCAGGGGATGAAGAGGCCACGTTTGATTTTATTGGAGCGACGCATACGACTAGTGAACCATCAGGGCTTTTGATTGATATTGGTGGTGCGAGCACGGAGATCATTGTCTATGAAGATTATGAAATCAGAAAAAAAATTAGCCTGCATATGGGGTCCCTGATTTTTCATACGAAGTATGTGGAAGGTTTTTTGCCAAGCCACGAGGAGATTGTGGATATGGAGGCAGAGACTTTGCGTATTGTTTCAGAAGCACCAGAATTCAGCAAACTGATACAAGCGAATATCTGCGGTATTGGCGGCACATTTAAGGGTGCCGCGGCACTTTATAATGAAATCTTCGAACAGCCCAAGAAAAACAAGGATATTGCTGCAGATAAACTTGATGCGATTATCCACCGATTCACATGTGATGAAGGTATGGTTTCGGAAGATGGGGTTATTCTTATGAAGACCGTGCCGGATCGTATTCAGACAATTATTCCAGGTCTTGTCATAGCCAATGTTCTAGCAAAGCATTTTGGCAGCAAGCAGATTACGTATAGTGATTCAGGTGTACGTGAGGGCTATATCTATGATCAGATTATCAGGGAAAAATAAAATTGCTTTTATAGAGAAAACACCCTCGGCAAGCTGCCGGGGGTGTTTTGTGAAGCTGATTATATTAGTTTTTGAGAGGTTTCTTAAGAACGGATAAGATAAGCGCACCTATAATAGAACCAATGAGAATTGCCGCAAGGTACATGAACGGATTGCCAATAGTTGGTACAACGAAAATACCGCCATGTGGTGCACGAAGTGTGCAAGTAAAGGCCATGGAAAGAGCTCCTGCTGTAGCAGCACCGATCATGCAGGATGGAATAACACGAAGCGGATCCGATGCTGCAAATGGAATTGCACCTTCTGTGATAAAAGAAAGCCCCATGACGTAGTTTGTTATACCAGCTTTTTTTTCGCTTTCGGTAAAGCGATTGCCGAAAAAGGTTGTACAAAGCGCAATTGCGAGCGGTGGAACCATACCTCCGGCCATAACGGAAGCCATGACACCATATTCACCTGTAGCAAGAGCACCTGTACCAATAACATAGGCTGCTTTGTTGATTGGGCCACCCATGTCAATCGCCATCATACCACCAAAGACAAGCCCCAAAAGAATACGACTGCTTGGATCCATATTCTTGAGTGCATCCATCATCCAGGTGTTGATGCCGGCAACTGGTGGATTGATAATAAAGATAATGATAATCCCCATGAAAAGAACACCAAAGAATGGAAAGAGAAGGACTGGCTTGATGCCTTCAAGTGAATGAGGCAGTCCGGAGAATACCTTCTTGATACCATTGACGATGTAACCTGCTGCAAAACCAGCAATAAGAGCACCTAGGAAACCGGAACCGCCGGCATTGGCAAGCGCACCGCCAACAAAGCCGACAGCAAGCCCAGGACGATCAGCGATACTCATCGCGATAAAGCCTGAAAGTACAGGAAGCATAAAGCCAAAAGATGTACCACCAACATTTTTAAGAAAGGCAGCAAGCGGTGTATTGGAACCGAAGTTACTGGGATTTGCCGGATCAAATGTATCAAAAAGAAAAGCAAGGGCAATGAGAATCCCGCCGCCAACAACAAATGGAAGCATATGAGATACACCGTTCATAAGATGTTTATAGATCTGACGGCCGATACTTTCATCTTTATCGTCATCGCTTGTCGCGGCACTGTCATCATCTGTGTGGTGATAGATTGCAGTATCGCCGCTGATGGCTTTATCGAGGAGTTCGTCAGCCTTATTAATGCCGTTGGAAACCTTTGTCTGGATAACAGGTTTACCGTTAAAACGAGCCATTTCAACATTTTTATCGGCTGCAATAATGATACAGTCTGCTGCAGCGATTTCTTTTTTTGTAAGTACGTTTTTTGTACCACCGGAACCGTTTGTTTCAACTTTGATAAAAATACCACGTTTCTTTGCGTGCTGTTCAAGGCTTTCTGCTGCCATGAAAGTATGAGCGATGCCTGTTGGACATGCTGTTACAGCAAGTATTTTGTGAGACGAGGCAGTAACGGGCGGAGTAGTTGTTTTTGCCGTATCAAATGTACCATTTTCTTTACTGTCGATAAGTTTTAGGAATGCGTCCTTTGTTTTTGCTTTAATAAGTGCTTCTTTGAAATCTGAATCCATGATAAGAGTGGCAAGCTTGCTAAGCACTTGCAGATGAAGATCGTCGGCGGACTCCGGTGCTGCAATCATAAAGAAAAGTCGGGCAGGTTTGCCATCCATAGATTCAAAGTTAATACCATCAATAACGGTCATGGCGGAGAGCCCGGCCGCTTTTACCGCACTGCTTTTGGCATGTGGTGTGGCAATACCATCGCCAAGACCTGTTGTGCCAGAAGCCTCACGAGTGAGTACAGCCTGCTTGTAGGCTTCCTTATCAGAAAGATTACCGCCTTTTTCCATGAGATCAGCGAGTTTGCTGATTGCGTCTTTTTTGTCAACTGGTTTAGCGTTGAGTTCGATGCTGTTTGCTTTTAATAATTCAGTGATACGCATAATATAATTTCTCTCCTTTTATTAAAAAATGTTTGTGCATCATAAAGATGCACGTATATAAATAAAAAGGTACGCAGTTATTCAATTGTACGAAGAAGTGTTTCTACCTCCGCACGGGTGGCAAGTTCACTGGAAAAAGCAGAGGCGGAGCCGGTTGCTACACCCATATGAAAAGCTTTTTCTGCGTTGCCGTTGCTCTCCATATAACCGGTTATAAAGCCTGCTACCATGGAGTCGCCGGCACCAACAGAGTTAACAAGAGTGCCTTTGGGTGCAGGGCACTTAAAGACCTGACCGTCGTGTGTGAGCAGAATCGCTCCGTCACCGGCCATAGAAATGAGTACGTTCTGTGCGCCCTTTTCCTGAAGCTTTTTTGCATAAAAAATAATTTCTTCATCGGATTTGATGACAACATTAAACATTTCACCAAGTTCGTGGTTGTTTGGTTTAATTAGAAAAGGTTTGTATTTAAGGACGTTTAAAAGAAGACTGCAGGTTGCATCAACGATAATGCGAATGCCCTTGCTCATAAGACGTGCCATAATCTTTTCATAAATGTCATCTGGCAGTGTATTTGGGATGCTGCCGGCGAGGACAAGGGTGTCGTCTTTAACAAGTGTATCAAGCTGATCAAAAAGTTGGTCAAGCGCCTCTGTTCCGATGTGCGGGCCCTGACCGTTGATTTCAGTTTCTTTATTAGCTTTGACTTTAACGTTGATGCGTGAATTACCTTCTGTAAGCTGAACAAAGTCGCTGGCACAGCCAAAACTGTGAAGCTGACGTTCAATTTCTTTGCCGGTAAAGCCAGCAACAAAGCCAAGAGCAGTACTGTCAATCCCCATATTCTTGAGTACGATTGATACATTGATGCCTTTGCCGCCACCGAGAATTTGATCGTATTTTGTTCGATTGATTTCTCCAGCGGTGAAGGAATCAAGTCGTACGATGTAATCCAGAGATGGATTAAAGGTTACTGTGTAAATCATGTTCTTCATTCACCTCTATAATATTTGTATAGTCAAGATATTTTTTATCCTGCAGGGTATTTGTAATAATTGTTGCGCAGGATATATTTGCAAAAGTAATCGGTGCAATTTTATTGAGTTTTGATGGATCTGCAAGAATAAAAGCTTTTTTACAGCGTGTGAGAGCCTCGCCTTTAACGATGCCTTCACTAGAGTCCGGTGTAGAAAATCCGGACTTCGTACTGATGCCGTTTGTACCAAAGAAGCCTTTTGTAAAGTTGTAAAATTTCAGATTATTCACAGCCTCAGCACCGATAACAGCTTCCGTAACCGCTTTAAGTTCACCACCGATAATAAATACTTTAAAGCCGCGCGTCAAAAGTTTTGCCGCATGAACAATACCGTTTGTTACATAAGAAGCATTTGTTTCCGTCAAAAAATCAATCATAAGCTCGGTTGTTGTACCGGCATCAATATAGACAAAATCACCGCGGCGGATCAGTGCTGCTGCTCTTTTGGCAATTGCAGTTTTTTCTGCGGTATGCAGGTCCTGCTTTGTCTTGACATCTTCTTCGCGTGTACTGTAATTGTTGTCAATCGAGGTTGCGCCGCCATATACTTTGTAGAGTTTGCCGCTCTGGTGCAAGGATGTGAGATCCCGCCGAACTGTGGATTCTGAAGAATTCAAAACCTTTGTAAGTTCAAGAACTGTTACGGCCTTTTTTTCATCAAGAATCTTCAGTATGGTCGTATAACGTTCTTCCGTTAACATATCGATCACGCCTTTCTGTATTTATACTACCACTCAAACTATGTCAAAGTCAATCATAAAATTGAATATAAAAGTCACTTTCAGTCAATGACAATCATAAAGAATTAAAAAATATAAGGAAAATAATAAGAAGAATATGCATATTTAAGTAAAATGAGTATAAAACAAGAGCTATATCAGCTGATGTAAGGATTATGACAAAAACAAATAAATTGTGAAGAAATAGGAAACCGTCAACTCGTCATTTATAAGGAGGATAATAAGAAAACCATGAAAGCCGGATGCGATAGCAATTAATAGATGCTTGCTATCATGAGTTGATTTTAGGTATACTTATAGAAGAAAATGGAGGCGATCTGCTTTATGAACGCAAATGAAAACGTGCCAGTACCGGATATTTCTGAAGAAAAGCGTAAGCTGCGGCATAAAAAACGTGTCAGAGCTTATGTTGTTAAGTATGTGAGCTTGTTTATTGGTGCAATTATTACGGCCGTCGGATTGGAGATTTTTCTCGTGCCAAATAATATTATTGATGGCGGTGTTGTCGGTATATCCATTATGCTCAGTGCAATTACAGATTATCCACTGGGGTT
>JBAYAD010000041.1:0-14462 GCA_041669965.1 Selenomonadaceae bacterium | reverse complement strand
GGGCTTTCCTTCATAATTCGCTGTCCGTCAAAATAACCAATATTTGCTTTACCACAGCCACTAATAACTAAAACTGCAGCAAATGTCATAAGCAATATAACGATAGATTTTCTCTTCAATTTCATTTCTGTATGCCTCTGCTTTCCGGATATGTTCATTCTTTTGCCGTGCGCCTGTAACACTGCTTTTATTCATTTATTGGCTTCCTTTAACTCTTCGATAAGTTCATCCGTAACGTCGAGCACATTGATACCGATAACAGGCACATAACGATCCGGTTTAGGACCGATATGTATTATCCCCGTATCCAGTGCATTGATGTTTACTGCCGGATTTGCAAAAATCAGAGTAAGATGATGTACCACAGCAAGTTTTGCTGCCTTTCCGGCAACATCATCGATCATACGATCCTCAAGTGCCTGTACCTCTAGATTTTTAGCTGCAAGTGCAGTTGATTTCTCCGCGATTGTTTTCCCTGTTCCGTCTTTCACAATACTCTGCTGCATTGCTGCTGCATTACGCGCCTGCGCTGATGTCTGCTTTGCCGTTTCTTCTGCCTGAATCTGCTCAGTCGAACGGGCGTCATCATTCTGTATTGCCCCAGCATTCTTCTGCCAGATTTTTTGCAATTCCTGCTGAATCTGTTCTTCAAACTGCTGATTAAGCTTATTTGCCGCAGACCAACGAGCATACCGAAGCTCTGATAAGTGTTTTTCCAGCTCCGCAATACTTTCCGGGGAAAGTCTCATGCTATCCGCATTATCGAGTTTCATTCTGATATTTAATATTTCGTTGAGATATTGATCATCGATGGCGTTCTTCTCTGCTAAATGACCCGCTTCCCGTTCTGCCCGCAGCTTCTTTTCTGCAGTCTTTATCTGTTCCATAAGATGAATATTTTTTTGAATCATTAACAACTTGCTTTTCTGCTTTACAGCTGCATCAAAAAGCTGATTATCAGCTGCTGGTGTGGTTTTGTCAGCTGATATCATCATTTGTCGGCTTACCGCAAGATCAGCCGTAAGTGCCGCTTGCTGCTGACGAAGATTGCTAAGTTCACCATAAAGTGCGTGCTGCTTCAATGCCTTTTGCAAATCAACTATGCCTGTTATTACCTGTTGTTGAGATGTGTTGACCGGCTTTCCGACACCATACGTCTTAAAGAGCCATGCACCAAGAAAGATTAAACATAATACAGTTATGCCGCCAATCATGATTTGTTTCTTCCGGTCAGCCATATAAAATCACCTCTTCAACAAAGTACCGAGCACAGTAACCTGGCTCGGTACTTTGTTTTCACTATATCATCACACTTTTATTTTGAAACTTTTTTAACGACATCCTGTGTGATGTCCTGTCCGCCATATACAACACTGTTTTTATCCAAAACAACCGTAAGGCCTTTTGCTTCAGCTACGCTTTTGACCGCGTCTTTTATTTTATTCTGAATTGGTTCAACAAGTTCCTGCTGTTTCTGCTGTAAACGCTGTTGTGTCTGCTGGTAATAGTCGCTTTTTTCCTGGTCATTCATGTTTGCCGATTTTTCTTCAAACTCCTTCTGTGCATCTGTAACAGCCTGCTGCATTTGTGTGTTGGCTGCTGCAAGATCCGGCTGCTGGCTCATTACCTGACGATAATCAATAATGCCCACATTGGAAGAACTTGCTGCAAAAGCTGTCCCACCCGTCACCGACTGTGATAATGCAAGTGCAACAACACTGCCGACAAATACCAGTGCAATTAGAACACTAATAATTTTTACCTGTTTTTTTTCTAATTTAATCATAATTTTTCTCCTTTTCCCATTTGGGTTTTCATAAATCATGAGTTGAGGTCCTCCCTTCAGCTCATGTCAAACTCTTGTGTAAAAAAACTCTTTTATTATAACAAACTCTTATTTCTTATTCAAGCGTCAACACATATTTTCTGACACTTCTTATAAACAAAAGTTTTATAACCATTAAAAATTCCCAATCAAACGCAGCCAGTTTTCATCATTATCAACCGCATATTCCAAACTTAGAAAGTCATGCATTTTATAGCGGACTGCCGCCTCACCCTTTGCATCTGCCCATCTGTATTCATAGCGCAGCAGCCAGCGCGAATTAAACTTCTTTTCCCCGCCAATAATAAAACAATGATTATTAAGATCATAACGAATCATGGCCTGCAAATTTGTTGATAACGAACGAACATATCCTGTAGAAAAGTTCCATTTAATATCTTGCGGATATACATCCGCAAAAACAAAAATCTCATCCTGCTGTGAGAGCATCCTGCCAATATGAGTACGAAACATGGTATTATCATTTTGATTTTTGCGGCCGATATCAACCCAGCCTTCAATACGAAACTTGTTCCACTCTGAATTGGAACGACTTATAACCGTCGTTTTTTCACCTGGTTGAAGTGTAACCTTTGTATGCATGCCATAGGTTTTAAAATCCCATGTTGAATCAAGCGTTTCCTGCAAAAATTTCTGAAATGTATCTGCATGACGCGCAACAAACGCGACCGGCACACCAAGCATAATATCGACTTTTTCCTGCATAAGCTGGCGATGACCAAGCATCGTCAGATTTGGCATCGTATCCGACCGCATACTAAGATCGACACTGCGCACAACCGGAACCTTTGGATATACAACCAGCTTTACCTTTGTTACCCGATCCGTTTCCATCTCAAAGTCGGCTCGAAACTCTGGCAAATGTTTCGCCATAAAATCATTAAGACTTCGCTTTAAAACTCCATTGCTCCAATCCGTCGCGTCAACCGGAAGTCCAATAAGGGTTTCCTCAAAAACGCTTTCAACACCTGCCATATCCTTCAAAGCAAGCTGTGCAACCTTTGTCGGCATACCTTCAACGTTAATTACAACATTGACAGACCGTATCACATCCGACCATGGCAAAAGATTTACTGTAATATGTGTATTTTCCGCCACATTGAGCTTTACATTTTCTACAGAATATCCGACAAGAATTTTATCAAATACTTCATGGATAATGTTCTCATAGGAGCCTTTATTATCCATCGCTTCAGAAATTGCACGACCACTTAGAAGCTGTTCACCAATCGTCTGTACACTTGCCTGCATACGCTTTTGAATAAGCGGCGGCAGCCGTCCGTCTGACATGACACTTACCTGTATGGTGTCTATCGAAGAACCTGCTTCTGCCACCGGCAGACCTGCCGCAAAAACAAGAATCGCCATAAATAGTGGCAAAATCGATTTTGACAGCATACTCATTCCCCCTGCCCGGCAAAGATTCCTTGTTTTTTAAAAAGTTCCGCCAATATTAAAGTGCACGCGACCACCGTTGGACCCACGACCATAGTCGAGACGAATCGGACCGACAGGTGTCTGAATTTGCAAACCCACACCAATACTATGATGTGTCCCTTCCGGACTCCAGCCTGAATTCCAAGCCGCACCAAAGTCCGTAAAGATTGCACCAGTAACTTTTGTAACAACCGGGAAGCGATATTCTATCGTACCAAGGTACATGTTGTTGCCACGGAACTGATCATCACGATAACCACGAAGACTATCCTGTCCGCCAATCTTGTATTGTGCAGATTCAGGAATTGATCCATTTCCATGCCCATACTGACCACGCAATGCAATGACCTGTGCATGCCCAACCTTGATATAGTGCTGATCTTCAATTGTATATTTCTGATAATTAAAATCACCACCAAGGCCTGCATATTCAAACTGCAAATTTGCCCGGCTGCCCGATGTTGGATTGTATATATTATCACGCGTATCCGTTATGTGTTCAAACGTTACACTGCGTGTTGTACCAAAATTATTTTTGCGCCAATCTGCATAATTTGCACCACTGCGATCCGTACCGCTTTCATATTTTTCATAAGTATCCTTACGATTACGAAGCGTTATATAGTTCGTTGAGTATTCACTGACCGGACGACCCAGCGAAATTTCGCCACCTGCATATTTTCTCATATATTCTTCTGTCAAATTGCCGCTTGTGTCATAATCATCGTATTGATACGTACGATTGTAGATACGGATTGTCCCCGTTGTTTCTTTAGAATCAAGCCATGGGCGCCTATAGGAAAATACATAGCCATGCGCATCTGTATCATCACCACTCATTTCATAGACAAGTTTTACAGAATCTCCCGTACCACGGAAATTTGTATCCCCCACACTGATCATGCCAACAATGCCATCCGAACTGCTATAGCCGGCCCCTATGCCAAAGTTCCCTGTACGTTTTTCCACAACATCGGTTTCAAGAATAACAGAATTTGGTTCTACACCAGGATTCAGCTTCATATTGACATCTTCAAAGAAACCAAGATTATAGACACGCTGCATACTACGGCGTGCTTTCTTAACATTAAAGGCCTCACCCTTCTTCATTCTCATTTCACGCAGGATAACGCGCTCTTTTGTCTTGGTATTGCCCTTAACTGCATAGTCTTCAAGCGTACCTTCATTAATAACCAGCTTAAGGTCGCCCTCTTTGTTTATGTTCATATCACTGACTTTCGCCAGAATGTACCCATCCTTACGATATTGCTCTTCAATTGTCTTCACATTCTGATTAAGCGTCTTACTGTTAAGAATTTCTCCTGTTTTTAACTTTATAAGACCTGTAAGCGTTTCTGACGTTTCCATTTTATTCCCTGTAATTTCTACCGAGCGAAGAATTGGATTTTCCAATACATGATAGGTGATTTTTATCCCTTCCGGAACAACCTCAAAACTTGGATAAATATCATAGAAATAGCCTGTATCATAAATCGCTGCACGATCTTTTTCTACTGCTGCTACTGTAAAAGTATCACCCGGCTTGGACTGAATTACATTATTTGCCACTGACTGCGGTACAATATCAAGACCAACAATATCTGCACTAACAATGGTCTGTCCAACATAGTCTTTCATTCCTTGTGAAAGGACCTGTTCTTCCGGTCTTCCAGCCCGCCATGCACTCATCTGCACATCACGTTTTTCTATTGGTATAGCAGTCGAAGATGCAGTTGTTGGCTGTACTTCTTGTGCCGTTGACTGATCAACAGGTGTTTGTGCTGAATTCTGTTGCTCTGCCGGTTGTTCAGCAGCTGCTGCATCAGCAACTTCTGCCGACTGTGCCGCTTCTGCTGCATCTGCTTCTGCCGCGTAAGCCGGCGCACTCTGTATTGTACCAAAGCTCGTTGCCAATGCGATTGCGCAGACGAGCGATTTGTATTTCTTCTTACTCAAAAGTCAAACCTCCCAAATAGTCTGTATTCTATAAATGATCCATACATGACATCACTGTGCCCGCAAAGTCTTCCCAGCTGCCCGCATAAGCTTTTGCATGTTCTCTGGTGGAACATCCACCTTCTGCATAACTTTCTCAGGCTCTATTTTCTGATTATGAACAACCGCTGGCACAGTCTGCTGTACCGATGTCTCTTCAATCGGCTGCATTTTTTTCTCTGCAGACTCTATTCTCTTCTGCGGTTTCACTGCAGAAGTTTCTTTCACCACAACAGACGCAGCAGCATTTGCTGCCGGGACTTCCTGCTCCGCTATTGTTCTGATTGGCTGCACTACAGGTCTTTCCTTTTCTTTTAATAGTCCCATGCCGCCAAATACAATAACAGCCGCAAGTACTGCTGGAGTCAGCCGCACGATCCACATATGGCTTTTTTTCGGATATTTTGTTTCCCTGGCACGCTGCATTTCAGCCTGTGCGAGCATAAGATTAAGATCTCCTTTGATATCGTTCTTTTCATCAAGCGAATGCTCTGCTCTTCCCAGCCATTCCTTTGCTGCTGTAACATGCTTTTTAAAATGTTTCCTTCCGTCCGTCATAACGTTAACCTCCTCCAACCCTGGATAACTATATATTCCGGCAATCTCTTTAGTTTATCACAAACAATATATACGGGAAATAGCTCATTAAACGCGTTTTCCTCTTTTTAGCTAAACATTTCATAAGAAACCGACCCATTTCCTCTTCAATTCATTGTTATGTGTGTTTTTTTACCAATACTGCATAAATTTCGCCAGCATACCGCGTACACGACGAATCCCCGTCTTCTGTAACCGATAAATATGTGAAGTACTTACATTGAGAAAATCTGCCACTTCCTGAACATCCCTACTCTTAAAATAAACGCTCTCCAGCACAATACGTTCTTTCTGTGGCAGACGCTGCATCGCATTATGCAGCTGTGTAACAAGCACATGATGCTCTGCCTGTTCGTCAACTGGAATTGATGTATCCGCAATAAGTTCTTTTGTCGAAAAATCATGGTTTTCATTATACTGTCCATCGATACAGGTAATATCCAAATGTCCTTCCTTTCTGGCAAAATTCAGCATACGCCCCCGTATGCGGTGCATCGCATACAAACTAAATGCCGTACCACGCAAAAAATCATAACTTTCTACGGCTTCGATCAAGCCGACGGTTCCTTCCTGAATAACATCCATGATATTATTCAGGCGCTGGAACTGCATAGCATTTTTGAAAACAAGCGGCTGATACGACTCAATAAGAATCCTCCGCGCTTCATCTTTTTTTTCGACTTTATAGGCCTGCCACAGTTCCTTTTCCCGTTGTGGCTCAAGTAACCTGACTTTATTAAGTTCCTTCATGTATTCCCCGAGCTGCAATCCACTCACCTCCTCAAAAACTCATTCGTGCCTCTATACCAACTGTATAAGCATTTTTCTGATCCTTATCCGCCGTAAGACTTATATGATCATTTATATCATATTGAATACCAATTTTACGTGTATCTGTACCAACGCCCTGTATATATCGTACCATAAACTTCTCTGTTAAATATTTCCCCATCTTTACATTATACACTTCACTGTTCGCACTGTCCGCAGATTTATTCGTCGATGTATCACGTTCAACACTAAATTCATCAAGATTTAATGTATTACGCACCATTCCCTCGACTTCACTTAGAAAGCTCATCTGCAAACCAACATCCAGCAGTGAATTAAGATTAGAAGTATCTCCATTCGACTTATATGCACTACGCAGCGTAAGCAGCTGAATAAGCTCTGTTTCACTCATTCCTGAACTCGATGCAAGATGAATTGCCATATTATCTGCCGGGCCGTCAATTGCAAGATAAACCTTGGTCTGGCTCAGCTTCGTATCTGCTCGAAGAACAATACTTGGGAAAAATGAATCCACCTGATTAAAGTAAGCTTCCCCTTCACGTATCGTAAATACGGTCTTTAAATAATTTACCGTACCACGCAGCACAGAAATTTCCCCTGAGGGCTGCGGATGGTTTGTCGATCCGCCAAAATGTGCTGAGCCGGCAAGCTGCATATCACCAATAAACGGACTATAGAAATGGACTTTTTTACCAAGCTGAAATTTCACATCCAGCAAAACACGAGGCAAATCCCCACTGCTGTTTGGTATTCCCGGAATTGATATCATCGCGTTTTCAAACAATATAGTACCCGTCACCTTGGGTGAAGTTTTACCAAAAAGCTGACCTTCATTCACTATAAGCTGACCCGTAAGCGGTCCTTTGTAAAACGCACAATCAATCCCCAGATTTTTCATATATAAAGCAAAATTATAGTCGGCCAGCCCACCGCCTGTAATCATGGTCGATCCCGTAAGACTATACACCCCACCGCCCATTTTTCCGGAAAAATCATTTACCGTCATACGATCACCATTAAAATTAATGTTCATTTTCATATTTGTAATTGGATTTTTTAATGATTTCAGCTTTATTGCGCCATCCTTAAGGTGAATATCGCCTTTAAAAAGCGGATGTGCCAGTGTTCCCGTGATCCTCACTCCACCATCCATGGGCCCGATAGCCCAATCAACCTCTTTGGACAGAACTGGCAGGATGCTCATATCTGCCTCATCCAGTGAAACATAAAGATTAATTTGCTCATAGTTTTCCGGCATTTCCCATGGTTTCGACTTAAGCGCTGATAAAGGAATGAATCCTGAAGCACTTATTTTATAATTTTTTTTATTTGCCATTTTTTGAATAATAACCTGGTTTACATTTATAATTCCATTTTTAAGATTCAACAACCCTGCCAGCGAGTCAAAGGTCGTCGCACCTATACCCCCACCAGTAACGGCAAACGAAACATCTGCCGAAGGATTTTCTATTGTACCACCAAGCTGTGCATCAAAATCCAATGTGCCTCTTGTATCCATATCAAGATTCATCAAGCGGGTAAGTAAGCCCGCATTGATTCCCTGTGCAGATATCCGGGCCTTCAATGCCCCATTAAGCTCTGCTGTTCCCTGTATAGCCAGTTTGCCACTGCCCTGCTCACCATAAAACTTATCAATCCGAAGTACATGATCAGTAAGACTTGCATCAATTGCAATATGACTAAGTGCATAATCTTTAATTGCCCCCGTCTCCATTGAACCAAGCAAATGTACCTGCGGATTTGTTGTCGTTCCCCCAATATCAACACTTCCGCTAAGACGACCCGTAAGCACATCATTTTTTTGGTTTACCATTGCCAAAAGCGCATTAACATCCGCATTTTGCACATCAATACGCCCGCTAATCCCTGATGTGTTCAGATTTACCATGGTATTCATAACGAACTTCCCATTATTCTGCTCAAAACCAAAGGAAGTTATTTGAAGATGATTTGCCCGATAGCCCAGCTTCCCATGGGCATTCTTTATTTCCTGCCCATTAAACAAGAGTGAATCCGCTGCTAAGTTTCCTTCAAACACCGGATTATCTACTGTACCACTTACAAGACCTTTGAACTTTGCCTTACCACTTACGGGATAAGGCAGATGTGCCCCTGCTCTGTCCAGCTGAATATCATCGGCTGTCACAACAAGATTAAGATTGTTTTCCGTATCAATCGTCCCGTTCATCTGAACATCGATAAGCGGCGAAACAAGATGAAAGTCATATAACGTCGTAATACCATTTTTTCGTTTATAATCGCCATCCGCGTACGTAATAAGCATTCCCCGGTAACTGCCTTCATAAAAATGAATGTAACCCTCTGCCTCAATATTATCCAGCGTTCCTGTGATATGCACAATGTTGTCAACATTACCCGTAAGCGGCTGATTCGGCGCAAGAAGTGCTGCAACATTTTCCATGCGGGATCCTTTTGTGTCAACCGTAAGATCAACGCGTTTATCATTTGTAAAACCGACTATACCATGTACGGTAGTGAATGATTCATCTCCATTTTCCATGATGAAATCACGAACACCAATACCATCAAGACTCCCACCTGCCGAACCATGCAATGAATGATATGGCTGCTTAAAAAGCATGCCATCCGTTGCACTAAACTCCGCCCGTATGCGTGGATTATCAATACTGCCATGACATTCACCCTGAAAATCTGCAAACCCGCTGATATCTGCCTGTTCGAAAAATTTCTTTACAAGACTCATATCTACATGTGAACCATAAAAATCAAGATCAAGCTCAGAATCTTTGCGAATCGTACCGTCTATACCAATTTCCCCGCCGTTTTCAAGCTTTATACTCAGATAATCAATTATAACATCTGGACCTTTTTTATAAAAAGATGCTTTCATATCATTAAAAGCAACACCTTTATATATACCATTCTTTACGTCGGCAGTTCCATAAACTTCAAGATTCTCAACATCTGCTCCCTGTCCATTGGCTCCAACATCGGCTGATATTCGTCCGGCAAAGTCTGGTACATATTCTTTCAGTACGCTGGCATCAATATTTTCGGCTTTCACATGCGCTTTATAAGCAAGCGTTGAGGTATCAAATTCGCCCTCTCCTGAAAGCCTGCCATCAAAAACTTCTGCAGAAAAATCATCAACAAAGATCACATTTTTACTGAATCGTACCTTCGCTGCAGCATTTCTGAAGTCATAGCCATAGGCTTCACCATTGTTAGCCTTAAATTCACCTTGTACAGATGGATCTGTTACAGTTCCTGTCAAATTTGCTGTAAACGCTACAGCGCCGCGAAATGGTATATTCGTAAGAATTTTGCTGGGATCAAACGACTGCGATTCAACAACCAGCTTTAAATAAGGATCACCTGTATTAAGCAGAATTTTCCCATGTACAGAAAGCTTTTGCTCTGCTGCACGGGCACTAGCAAATAGGGAAACATCTTTTTCATTGAAAACTGCCAGTCCCGCAATTGCTTCGACTTTTGTTTGCATAATAACAGCTTTTCCGTCGCTGAATTCTGCCTGTCCGCTTATGTGCAGCTCTGCATTGCCATTTTTAAAAAATTCGGCTTTAATTTTATCAATTTTTCCTGCTTCTATTTTTATGGTATCCGGTAAAATCCCTTCCGGCAAAAACTTCATATAATCTTCTACCACAAAATTTTCACCCTGAATACTGAGCAGCTGCCGATTGCGGCCAATACTGCCGGATACTTCTGCTGTGGCTGCTCCGTTCTTAAAAGAAGTTTGTACTTTTATTGATGAAGGCTCGGCAAAGTCAAGATTTGCCTCAACCTGATCAAGTTTGATTGAGTTTCCATCCATTTTCCCTGTAACCGTTCCATTTTCAATAATAGCCTTACCCGAAAAATCATTTTTTGTCGTTTTATTCTGGGAAATAATATCCTCATAATTCCAAGTATTATCCACCCGCTTTTTAATTGTTACCTGTGGATTTCGTATAAGAACTTCATTAATTCCTTTTATCGGTGATTCATAAAACATTGCCAGCAGACTAAACTTTACCTGTGCTGACTTTGTTTCTGCCAGAACATCCCCTTCTTTATCATAAAGAACAACTGACTCTGCGGTAAATGAATGTAATGAATCAATCTTTATTTTACCGATTTGCACTTCTGTATCAAGAAGCTTTGTTGCTTCCTGCGCAACCATTGATCCAACAGTCTGCATAAAAGCTTGTGTCTTTACATACCACATACCTGCTGAAACAACTATGCATATTCCTATAAAGATTCCTGCCATTATCATCATTGGCTTACGCTTCATATTTTTTCCCCCATGCAAAATCAACCATAAGTTGTTAGCTTCGCCATATAACCGACAGGTTCCTCTTTCTGCAATTTTTTTTAATCCATTTTTAATTTTCACAAAACAGCAAGCTAAAACCATATATTCGAAAAACAAACGTATTCCGTGAGCACTTTACCCACGGAACACCTTTTTTCTTTATTTAGTTTCAGCAGCCGCTTGTGCTTCGACACGTTCTGCATCTGCCTGCACATCATCCTGCACTGCCTGCTGCGATACAGCTGTCTGCGCATCAACCTTTTCCTGCGCTGTCTGTTGTGTTTCCTGCTGCGGTTCTGTTGCTTTATCAGCCGCAGCCAGATCTGCTTCTGTTCTGTATTTTGCTACATTAAGATCTACCGTAAGTCCCATTGCTTTGTCTAGAGCAGCTTTACTTGTGTTATAGTCATACAATGTTGTAATATAATTGGTCTGTGCTTGCGTAAGCTTTTCTTCTGCATCCATTACATCAAGGTTTGTACCAACCCCGGCACTATAACGCACCTGCGAAATTTTATAATCTTCCTGAGCTTTTTCCACAGCAACCTGCGTTGTCTGAATGTTCTTTTCAGCTGTAATCAGATCGAGAAACGCTTCACGTACATCAAGCTGAATCGTTTCTTTCTGTGCCAGAGAAGCTTCCTGTGCCCTGTGTAAAGTTGCTTCCTGCTGATGTACCTGCGCCTGTGTTACATTGTTATCAAACACATTCCAACTTGCTGATATTCCAGCACTCCATGCATCTTTTGTCGTATGATTATCACCAAAGGCACCATCACCAGAAATCGCCTTTGATATTACTGCATTAACTTGTGGCATATTACCAGCTTTTGCTGCGGCAACAGCTGCTTCCGCCTGCTTCACCTTTTGTTCGGCTGCAATACCATCCGGACGGTTTTGCAGTGCAAAAGCTGTACAATTATCAAGTGAGAGATTGTATTTCGTATATTTTAGTTCATCACGAATATTTACAATCGTATCGGTTGGCAGACCAACAACATTATTAAATACAGATACAGCAATATCATAGTTATTCTGCGCCGATACAAGACTCTGCTGTGCATTGGCCAGCTGTACCTGTGAACTCAAAACATCAGACTTGGCAACTGTACCGACACGATACTGTGCATTTACATTATCAAGATGTACTTGTAGTGTATCAGCTGCATCTTTATCTACCTGAATCAGATTACGGCACTGAAGAATTTTAAAATAATCCTGTGTTGTCGTGAGCTTTATCGTCTGTTTCGTGTTTTCCAATGTAAGATCATATACACCAACACCAAATTTTGCACTCTTTATCTTGTTTTCCAGCTTTCCACCCGTGTAAAGTGGAATGGAGGCCTCTACTGTATTGCTAAAATCAAATCTGTTATCATAGGCTGAACCAGTCGCATCATATGCTTTACCGCCTATTTTTGCAGCCGTAGTCGACCAGCTGAGTGTCAGACCGGTATTTCTTCTGGCTTCATGCAGCGCCCACTGTGCTCCATCAAGGTCAGTCACCGACTGCTTAATCGTATGGTTGTTTGCCAATGCCAGCTGAATGCTGTCATCCAGTGTAAGATCAACTGCATTTGCTGCCAGTGCCACGCCGCTTGTCACGGACAAAGCCATAATCCCTCCCAGTACAAGTACTGTAAGTCTTTTATGCCAGTTACTATATTTGTTCACGTAAAAATCCCCCTATTTTCTTTCCATCTTTATTTCTCTTTTATTTATCTTAAAAAGTTCGACGAAGTCCTATATATGTAGCACGTTTATCGCCCTTATTAACATCATTTATCTGTCCCACTACATATGTGTCTGCTGCCACTTCATACTGGGCCCTTAGCTTAACTGCAACGTTATTCATATCATATGCTTCTGCCGAAATCTTCCACTTATCTCCCGCATAGGCATCTAGACCAATGCCAGCTTTGCTGTCAATCATACCAGCCCTGCCTGTCAAATATCCATTACTTCTGCCAACTTGAACGTTTGCTTTATTTCCTTCACCAATATCATCAACGCCTAACAGTAAAAAACTGTTTGGATCTGAATAGATACGAAGATCTGCATTTGCCATCCAGTCCTTATTCCCACCACTATAGAGCATCTCAGCACCAACATCAGTATGAATGCTGCTGACTTTTGCCATCATAGTATCTGCCTGCTGGGTAACTGAACGAGCATTGTGGATAACCGTCCGCAAATCTTCTGCGGTACCCGGGTCCGCAATGACTCCTTCCAGATTTGAAGCCATATTATCGATGCGCTGGCTCGTATTAGATAAATTTGCTATTGTAACTCGTAGATTTTCGGCAGTCTCGCCATTGCCAGAGAATGTATCAACCATTTGGTTCACACTATTAGATGCCTCCATAAGGTTTTGCGACATCCTGCTAAGATTATGTACCATTACCCGCAGATCACTTTCATTGCTCACTGCCATACGCGATAAGGCTGAGGTAATCTCCCTAAGATTCATTGCTGTCTGAATAAGCGAATCCTGTACATCACTATTCCCCACAATACGATTCATCGAACGAACAAGTTCCTTCATTTCTTCCATCGTTGCATTTGCTGTATTCATTATCGATTCCATTCCACGTTCCGGTTTTCCTGTAACAACATCACCTGGCTGCAAATAGTCACCCATATCTTCTTCCGTCGGAATAATATTGATGAATTTTTCACCCATGAGGCCCTCACCAGAAATCGTGAAAACGGATTCTCGCGGCACCTTTATCTTGTCTTTCACTTTAAGTATTACAGTCGCTCCACCATCTGTCGGTTGGATTTCTGTAACCTTCCCAATATCAACACCAGCATACCGGACAGCCGCTCCCTGCTTAAGACCATTCACCTGTGAAAAACGCACTTGTATTTTATAGTCCCTGTCTCCACCAAAACTAAACCCACTAAGATGAACAACAATAAAAGCCATTACAACTATACCGAGCAGTGTAAATGCTCCGACTTTTGCTTCATTTGTCATTCCTCATCCTCCTCTTTTTCCATATGTATTCCTTGTAAAAATGCTGTGACACGAGAATCTTTTGATTTTTTTATTTCTTTTACTGTACCAAGAGCAATAATCTCTCCCTGGTAAATCATCGCTATTCGGTCGGCAATGTGATACGCACTTGCCATATTATGCGTAACAACAACGGACGTAACATGCAGCGCTTTTTGCGTACTTACAATGAGTTCATCAATTTTTTCCGTCATAATCGGATCAAGCCCGGAGCTCGGCTCATCATAAAGAATGATCTCCGGATCGAAAGCAATCGCCCTGGCCAGGCTTACCCGTTTTTTCATTCCGCCGGAAAGCTCATTTGGCATAGCATTTTCATAACCTACAAGATCGACCATCTTGAGTTTTTCCTTAATAATACGCTGTATCTTTTCTTCGGAAAAATCCGTGTGTTCACGCAACCCAAAAGCAACATTTTCGCCAACCGTTATAGAATCAAAAAGTGCCGAATACTG
>JBAYAD010000040.1:0-14747 GCA_041669965.1 Selenomonadaceae bacterium | reverse complement strand
CGTCCTACACTGATTACAATTAAATTTTGAAGCGATACCCTGCGCCCCAGACCGTTTGAATATATTGGGGCGCACCTGAATCCGCCTCGATTTTTTCCCGCAGACGATTGATATGAACAGCAACTGTCGCTGCATCGCCTAAGGCATCATATCCCCAAATTCGTTCGTACAGAGTCTCTTTATCAAATACCATATCGGCATTTTTTACCAGAAAAAGCAACAATTCATATTCCTTATTTTTCAGACTAATTTCTTCGTCCATTACATATACGCGGTGTGCTCCTGTATTTATTCTTATATTTCCAATCTTGATTTCTGGTTCTACTGCTGTGAGTTGGCACTCTTTTAGTCGTTCATATTGTGCCAGATTGGCTTTTACTCTCGCAACTAAAACACTGGGAGAGAATGGCTTTTCAATATAATCATCCGCACCGATTCCCAATCCCCGAATTTTATCGATATCTTCTTGTTTTGCTGTTACCATCAGTATAGGAATATCTAATTTTTCCCGCAGCTTTCGGCAAACCGAAAAACCATCTAAACCCGGCAGCATCAAATCCAGAAGAATCAAATCAAATGCTCCGTCCAACGCCTGCTTCAAGCCATTTATTCCATCCGAGGCAATATCTACTGCAAAGTGATCAATTTCTAAGTAGTCTCGTTCAATCGCTGCAATTGCACTATCATCCTCAATAATCAAAATCTTTTTCACATGGATTCCTCCCTATGCTTTGGAAATGAAATTACAATTTTAAGACCATGCGGTAGTACATTCTCCGCTCGAATAGAACCGCCCATTCTCAATACAGCTTTTTCAACAATTGCCAGACCAAGGCCGCTTCCTTTATGAGGATTGCTCCTGGATGGATCGCTGCGATAAAAAACATCAAACAGCCGGGAAAGATCTTCTTGCGGGACCCCCGGTCCATCATCTTCTATAGTGAATTGAATATGGTCTCCATGCTTATCACAACGCAGCTTGACACTGCCAGGCGGTTTCTCTTTATATTTTAAACTATTTTCCAAAATATTAGAAATCATACTGCGCAGTTGAGCAGGATCTGCATAAATTTTCCCACACGGTTTGATATTTGAACCATCTATTTGCAGCCCCTTTGCTTTATATTCTTCCATATCCTGCTGTATTATTACAGCTATTTCTTTATTCAGCTCGAGTACCTCCGGATAACAAGGATACTCTTCAAAATCCATTTTAGAAAACATAAACAGATTGGCGATCATACGTTCAATATCATTTGCCTTTGTCCGTATCATTTCCAAATAACGAGCCTGTGCTTCAGGCGTTTGTGCGACTCCATCGATAAGCCCTTCCGTATAAGCTTTAATCGATGTGAGTGGCGATCGCAGATCATGTGACATCCCTGCTATTAGCTCTTTACGATTTTTTTCCTGATTTTGGATTACTTCTACTGATTCACGAAGTCTCACGGCCATATCATTAAAATCCTCACAAATCGGCATAAATTCATCTGCTACTTTATGTTGTATGCGAATATGCAAGTTTCCATCCCGAATCTGATGAACTCCTTTTGAAAGTTCTTCTAACGCTCCCTGAATATGGCGAAATACAAATCGTGTCAAAAATCGATTTGTCAAAAAAACAGTTCCGGCGACGCAAATAAAAATCATCCAGCCTACTATTTTGACTGCACTTTTTCCCGGCCAGGTTCTGGTTTTCAGTTGTGTCCCATAGACATAAACTTCATATACACCATGAGAAGTTTTAATCTGTTTTTTATTTACTGCATTTGTCCCCGTTGACACAATCCCCTGTTCATTCAATCGGTCTGCTGCCGCCCGCAATACAGCAACCTCCATGCCGGGGTTATCCCCAAAGGTCTTTATCGTTCCATCTGCTGCAATAATTTGCACCGTATATCCAGTAATATTCCGAAGATACTCTGCAATAGCCGATATACCATTTCCTTCTTTTTTCTGCGTAGTAAGCAAATCTTCTTCTATTTGCTGTACGATAAAAGTACTGGCCTTTTCAAAATCTTCAAGATCCCGGACCCCTACATTATTTTGATGCACCAATGGCAGCCATATTGTAGCAATTGCTATAAAGCCAATAAATAGTGCCAAAATAACCGGAATAATAATCATTAAGAAATTTGATATAGCCAGCCGATTCTTAATCGTCATGCAAGCTCACCTCACGACTTTTTAGTTTATTTTATCATATATATATATAAACTACCGATAAACTTTATTGCACCCCAGGTTAGTTCAAATTTTATCAAATTACATAAATCAATAGAAATTTATATTTTTATCATTTTGTCATAAACCTTCTATATAATCGTCCCTGAAAAGAGGCCATGCAAATGAAAAATCCTTTTGTTTTACCTTTTCAAAGTAAGAACAACCCATTCATCTTGAAATTTATGTATTTCCCAGTCATAGGGCATTTTCGCCATAAAGTTATCTAAATCACTTTTATAAATAATAGCCGCTATATTTTTCCTTTTTTCTGCTTTTTTATAAGTAGAAAACGGCATAACATCTTTTACCGACCAACTATAAGCTTTAGGAATATAATCTTTTACGTCTCGAGTATTAATAAGTTTTATTATACTTCTGCCCGAATAAAAAACGGCTGACGTCGGATAGCGTCCCGCTGATACTATATAAGCATCTTCAGGCACTTCATCCCTCAAATATACAGCCGCATAATAAGCTGACTTTAATTGCAAAAGCGGCTTACATATAACTTGTGTGGCAGCAATATTAAATAAAAATCCTGTCACAGCGATTAATAAAACTATTCTTTGCTTAGTAACACCACCATGCCATACCATCAAACAAACAACAAGATAAACCAAAAAGCAAACAAGTGCTAAGAAAAATATGGTTTGAGCATTAGAGACTAAATCTAAGTTCTTCCTACTAATAATCTGGACAGCAACTACTAAAATACCGAAAAATATTAAATTGTATAATAATGGTCCCTTTACCTTTAAATCTTCTTTTTTCTCTATAAAATAAGCAGCAATTAAATAGGAAAACGGCAGCAATATAGGATAAGTATAGGTTATATATTTAGTAGCCATATTTTGATAAAACAAAAATATTACAGAAATCCAAAGCAGCAAAAACTTCTCTCTTGCTGCCGGCATCATCCACTTACCACTTTTTCTCATAATATTATTCAACATCCCGGGAAAAAATCCAATCCAAGGAAAGCATGTCAGCATATTAATAACCAGATAATAATAGATAACATTATCCCTAGGATGTTCCGAAACGGTTGCCCGCAAAAAATTCTGGGTACCCAAAAAGCTAGGTATAAATTCCTTGTGTAAATATATCATTGCTCCATACCATGGTCCTGTTATAGCCAAAAACACTAAGACACCTGTTACTATTTTTGTATTCTTCAATTCAGGCCAATTTTTTTCCCACAAAATAAATAGTACGACTATAAGACCAGGCAATAAAAATCCTATTGGCCCTTTAGTCAAAGTAGCCAAAGCAGAAAAAACATACATCCCATAATAATAATTTTTATTTTTCCCTGAATATGCCAAATAGAAAAACAGCAAGGCTCCATTAAAGAAAAAAAATAAGGCTCCATCTGTAAGTATCGATTTTGAAATTAAAAAGAATTCAATGGTTGTAAGAAGAACAACACCGCTATAAAATCCAACTTTTTCTGAATACAATTTTTTCCCACCCCAAACAGCAAGCAATAATCCTAAAAGGCCTGTAACAGCAGGAAAAAACCGTGCTCCAAATTCTGTGAAACCAAAAATTTTGAATCCCAAAGCAATCATCCAATATGACATTATCGGCTTATCATACCAAAATTTACCATAAATTTGTGGTGAAATCCAATTACCACTCATAACCATTTCTTTAGCACTAAGAGAATAATTTGACTCAACTGTATCTGTAATAAGCAGTGAACCATTAAAAAAAAACAAAAGAAAAATTGCTGCCACCCAAAAAAACATCCATTTTTTTCTAGACATAAAACCCTCCTACAATCATGTGTTCTGAAAACTTTTTAAACAAATGCAACATTTTGTTATATACATCTAAACTATTACTTAGCAAATCAATCTTTATGTGCCGATGTCAAAAACTTCCCCAATATTTTAACCTTCAACCAAAAACGTGATATTGACAGATAAAGACTCATCTTATATGCAATTATTCCCGATATTGTCCCAAGCAAAATGCCTGCTAATACATCGCTTGGATAGTGAACGAAAAGATACATCCGTGAAAATCCGATTCCAGTTGCCAATAAAAGGGCGGCCACCCCCAAACGTTTGCTTTGGCAAAAAACTCCTACAGCAGCCGCAAAAGATGCAAAGGTATGTCCTGAAGGAAATGAATAGTCTGTGGGCATTGGCGTTATAGCAACCATTGGTACCCATGGGTAGATAACGCACGGCCGCAAACGGGCTACCAGCGGTTTTAAGATACCATTCCCCAAAACCAGACTAATTGCCAATGCCAATACCACGGTAACACCTATCCAACGATACTTTTTGACCCACAACAGCACTATACCAAAAATAATCCAAACGATTCCTGCATTCCCCATTTTTGAAAGACCTAACATATATGGATTTAATGCATTACTCACTAAATGATTCTGTATCCAAAACAATACATTTTTATCTAAAACAATCAAATATTCCACTTTTCTCTTCCTCCATTCTTGAGCCTACCCTATTAGAATATATGCTAAATTTAACTAATATATAAACAGAATTTAAAAAATCTCTAAATTTGACTCATAATAAATTATATTTTGTGATAATGCCTTCCCTGCTGACGCAAAAAAAGAACTTGAGTTATTTAAGGAATTTCTTTTTTATAAATACGGAATAAAGTAAGTCGAAATGCACGCTGGATACACAACAAAACCCAGGCAGAAAAATCATCATGATTTTTCTGCCTGGGTTTAATAACGACAACAATCAAACAACAAAAAAAACCAAGCTTTGACAATTCGAAGCTTGAGCTTTATCTTTCTTCATGATTTTATAGTAAACCATGTTTTTAAAATAAAATGTTTTAGTAAAAAAAGATTCTTTTGATAAAACAGATTCCGCCCATGAGACATGCAGTAAACAGTGAAAACAAAATGGACACCGACAATACGGACAACAAATATATATTATACGGAGCCAGCAGCAACACATAGTGTAAAGTATCAACTTCAATCAGCGCTGCCACCGCATTGCCTAAAACTGCCACACAAAAAATCACGCCCAATCCGGACATCATATTTTTCAGATCGGTCGTGCTCAAAGCAATATGAGATGAAACAGAAATCGCCAAAAATAAAAAAAGTCCATACTGCCAGGACCCTAGTTTTGTAAAATTTACAATTTCCCCATAAAAAACTTTTATGGAATACTCAAACCATTGTATAAGCTGCATCCCGCTGGCATCCAGCGGAGCATTGGCCGCTAGTTTTTGCAGCACCTGGAATACATCCGGCTCCAAAAAGTACAAAAAAAACAAAATACTTGCCGTTCCGCTAAAAATCGGCCCCATACTGATAAAAAACGTTCCCATTCTTTGGTACAAGCTTTGTTTGTCAAAGCTATGCTGTACATAACCCAGCGTTTCGGCTTGGGGGTTTAAATCCAAAAATTTTATCGCCGTGATTTTATGATGAAATAAAATGCACAGCAAAGCATGTCCCGCTTCATGTATTGGTGTACCTATAAACGAAGTCACTAATATCCCCGACCTGCCCCAGGCTTTATAAGCCCATTGATTAGAAAAACTCTCTACTATTCCCAACAAAAAACCTGCTGCAATTACAACTCCCAAAAGATACATAAGTTCGATTCCTGTTAAAACGAACACATTCCATACCATTTCCATATAAAATTCATACCCTGCCATTCTTTTCTCTCTACATTCTTTATTTGCTGTAAAAAAACAAAGTCCTGCAATCTTTTTATAACAGTTTCTTTTATTCATTTTAAATAAATCGAAAAATTCTTCTGAAAAATCTTGAAAAATTTTTCGATTTGATCTATAGTGAGAATACTAAAATAATATAGAGAAATGTTTGGTTTCTTATTATAAAGCGAGGTATTCTTGTGCTGCATAGTCAAGTAAAACTAAAAGCATTACGAGCATTTGCTCATTTGCAACAAATATTCCAACAAAATTTTTCATTTATTTTCTGGGTACTTTTCTTTAATTACATTACCGTTGCCTGGTCCTTGTGGCACACAAAGCATCTGGAAGTCATTCTGCTTTACGGTTTCTTCTTGTTTTTGGGTCTTACATCTCTGTCAGCCTTGCTGCAGCTCATTCCCTATCCGCGCATAAGGAAAACACTCTGGGCTTGCTTGCTGCTTGGCAGCGGCATCTTTTGGGGCTTGGAAAGTTTTGCAATATACAATTACAAGGCCCTGATCGGTGCCGGAATTATAAATGCCCTGCTTGAAACGAATTCACAGGAAGCTTTAGAATTTATTAAAATGTATATTGGACTTCAAGGAATTTCATGTATCTTAGTAACATTTGTAATTTTTTTTCTTGTGTGGAAATACCATTTTTTAGCAAGAATAAAAATCAGTCGCAAACGTCAAAGCAGAATTTTGCTGGTTCTTTGCAGCGTTAGTATTATTGCAACCCTGCGTATGTTTAGTTCTTATGAACCACTTTTTGAAAATGGCGCGCTGGATCTTCCCCTGCAAAGAGGCTATGCTGCTACCGAGACAGCAATACGAAGTATAAATGCCTATGAGGATTTGTCCTCAAAAGTTAATTCAGATATTGAATTAACCGAAAATAATGGAAAAATCCCTAATATTGTCTTCATTCTGGGTGAAGCAACGAATCGTAATCACATGCATCTTTATGGTTACAATTTGCCAAACACGCCAAATCTCGATGCTTTAAAGGCCAAAAATGAAATTGCTGTATTTACAGATTGTATCAGTCCCCATTCCACAACAATTGATGTACTACGAACGCTGTTTACTTTTTGTGATTACGAATCTAATAAAGATTGGTATGAATATCACAATTTAATCGATGTTATGAATGCTGCCGGCTATAAAACACACTGGCTTTCCAATCAGGAAAGTTCCGGTATCTGGGGTAACGTAGCCCAGTTATATGCCAACCGGAGTACAGTTCACGAATTCACCCGCATGCGGGATTCCCGTGAAGATTTTGGCAGTCTTGATGAAGAACTCTTCCCTATGTTAGATGAAGCAATTCAGCAAAAAAGCAGCAAAAACTTTTATGTACTCCATCTTATGGGAGGGCACAGCCTTTACTACAGCCGCTTTCCCTATAGCTTTTCCCGATTCAGCAAAAATGACATCACCGCAAATGTATCCGATGAAAAAAAGGTCGTTTTAGCACAGTATGCCAATGCATTATACTATAACGATTACATTGTAAGCGGGCTGATTGACAAATTCAGAGATACGGACGCTCTCGTCATTTATGTGCCGGATCATGGAGAAACAATTTATGATGAAGGCAGTAATTTTGCCGGACATGTTGAGGAAAATCCCAATCGTTATATGCTGGAAATCCCTATGATAATTTGGGCTTCTGATAAATTCAAAGAAAAATATCCCGAAAAATGGCAGCAAATCCAAGCTGCCGTAAATCGTCCCTATATGACAGATGATTTGATCCATACCATACTTGATCTTGCTGATATCAAGACTCCTGAATTCAATCCGGCTAAAAGCATTGTCAATCCATATTTTGATGCAACACGTAAGCGAATGAATCAGGGACGTGATTATGATACGCAAATCAAACGGAGGTTTTGAATACTTGTAAACAAGAGAACTCGTAACACAGTCATTGTTTGTATCCTGTAGATACGGCAGCGACTTCGTTACGAGTTCTTTCGTATTATGACTGGCGGTTTATCCTCTTGATTTGCCTGTTATTTGACTAATTTCGATTTTAAGTACTTTTGTCTTTTCACTAACATTATCAATATATTTCATGCCTGCCTCATAAAATTCCGGACTATACTTTTTCACAATAGCAATAAGCCCATTCTTCTTTTCTTCCAGATCTTCAACCACATGGATTTCCCCAATGACAATCGCTGACTTGTATTTCGTCGAAAAAGCTTCTGGCATGAGTTCTACTGCATCAAACACACTAAAACAAATCGTACTGTTCTTCCTTATATTATCCAGCTTTTTCCCTTCCACCGCACTATGTAAATAAATTGCGTTTTGCTGGTAAGCAAAGTTCATGGGAACCACATAAGGCGTATGATCCTCATTTACCGTAGCTAATGTTCCAACCTCTGCTGTTTCCAAGAGCTTTATCGTATCTTCTTGCGTTATTTCCCTGTCTTTTCTTCTCATGGTGTGTGCCTCCTCATATACTTAAATTCTATCTATAAATATACAATAAAGCAGACCATTTACAAACCTTTATTTTTACATAGACAATATAACTTCAAAATCACCAAAAGAAGTACCTATAGCCACACGATAATCCGTGAGCTGAAATGATTCTTTGCCTTTTTTTAAAACAAACGGAGTCTGCAAATCAGTTATAAAACCGGACTCAGATAAGGAACTGCAAAAAATGCCATTATGAACATTTAGAAATTCCCCTACCGTATCTAATGCCATTTCATCAACTTTCATAAGGCTTTCTCCATAAAACCGGCTTGCAATCTCCAGCAGGACGGACTCTTCCATGATAAACCCCGTTGACAACGATAGATCCCCGATAATCTGCTGTGAAGCAATCCATTGAACATTTTTTTCATGCTCTGTAATTTGCATAAAAACAAAAGATGCATCATTTAAAAACCGGAGAACATTACGTTTTAGTAAGCCTATATATTTATATAACAAATCAGCCTTAGGACCAGCTGCAGAAAAGTCTACCATTTGCTTAACAATCAAACGATCTGTATCACACGTCTGATTAGCTGTCTCGTACTCTTCGCGAAAATCCATCAAGGCCTTCTCTACCGCAGCCAGCGTCATATATTTTTTATTTGCTATGACCTGCAGCAGCGTAAGATGCCCCTCTTGCTGCGACTCCAGCAATTGCTCTACCTGTGTACTTGTAAGATATTCTTTTTCTACTGCCAAAGCTCCAAACTTTTGATCCCTTGTGCGTTGTAGATTATGAATCTCTTCTACTTGTTCAGCCGTCATTGCCCCAGTATTAACAGCAATAACCCCCAGCTTGACCTTAACGGTCTGTTCCGTTTCAAGTATCTCCCGTAATTGAAGGTTCGTAAGAATTCCTTTGTTCAATAAATAATATCCGAAATATTGATTTAACATACCTTATCTCCTTTTCTTCATCCAAACTTTTCCGTTGCCTTAACGCGGAGCTGCCTCAATAAAACCATTTTGTTCCAATACCAGATTAATAACAGGCAGCAATTTATCCTCGGTAATGGGCTTCAAAACATAATTCTTAGCTCCGCTCTCCAGGGCATCAAAAATGATATGTTTTTGGCCTAATGCACTTACAGCTACAATATTTGCCTGTGGCGCCGTATCTAAAATACACTTCAATGCTTCAATACCGCTTAGTCCGGGCATAGTTATATCCATCGTCACCAAATCCGGTTGATATTTGGGATAATTATCAATGGCTTGTTGTCCATTTACCGCTTCACTAACAACCTCATGCCCTGCTTTTTCAAGAATCTTACGTAACGCAGCCCTCATCATCATAGAGTCATCAACAATCATAATTCTTGCCATTTTAATCTCTCCTTCTGAATTCTTTGTTTTTATAATTACTAAAATATCAGACTTAAAGTGATTTCCCCTAAATCTGTATCAAACAGCCAGGTTAGTGTTTCCGATTGCGGATACTTGGCTGAAGCCTCCTCCGCCATAATGCTTACTAACGCCTCAGACGTAACAGCATCCACCCATTCAGGCAGTTCTTTAACTGCACGATCAAAAATTCCATTGGCATAATAAGACAATACATTTTCCATTCTTTTATCAAGAACTGCCTCTGTGCGATCTTCTTCGGTAAAATATGTATCTGCCAGATGTTTGACAACTGCCTGATCAGCACTTACCACCATTCGACAGTTTATCGCACCTTTTATACCAAGAAAACTTGTAACCTTATGAAGTTTTAATTTGCCGCCTGCGACTGCTTCCATCTGTGTACAAACATTTAACTGTAAACCAGCATTTTTCTCAAAAAGAATTTCTGTCGCCCGAACTAATGGATTCCCCAGCTCCCCTATCGAATAAGGCTGTTGTTTTTCAGCTTGCCCCAATGGCAGGAAAAACTCAAATTGTGTGCCCTTACCCAAAACAGTATTGACCTTAATCGATCCATTAAGTTTTTCTACCTCACTGCGCACAGCAGAAAGACCCACCCCACGGCCTGCCAGTGCATCTACATTTTCAGCTCCGGAAAACCCATCCGCAAAAAGCAATTGCATGATTTTTTCTGAGTCCATACTTCCGGCTGTCTCGGCCGGACAAATTCCTTTTTTTACAGCAATCGCACGAATATAATCTATGTCTATACCAGCTCCATCATCGCTGATAACAACTGTTATTCCTGTCGGGTTTTCTCTAACAGCACATGTGATTTCGCCAATTTCATTTTTTCCCTTTTTCATTCTTTCCTCACCCGATTCCACTCCATGCACAATCGAATTGCGGAAAACATGTCCTAATGATTTTATAAAACCATTATATTGTAAAGGATCAACGAGCATCTCTCCACCTTTAATCTCAAAAGGCTGAATCGTCTTTTCATTGCGTTCCGCTAAAGAAACCACATATTCCGGATACGACTGCAGCAATTTCTGAATGGGCTGATACCGCAAACGGCGTAAATCCGGTAATAGCAAATTACCTTCGTCATAAGGGAGCATCTGCTGAACCTTTTTTTCAAGTTCCAGTAATCGTTGATTATCAACCACCAGCATGTTTTCCTGTTGAAAAAAGTCGTCACCCAATTTGTCTTTCAATACTTCCATATCCGCATCCAGCCAGCCAGTCATAACTTCCGGTGTAAAATCACTAAGTTTTTCCATCAGCTGCTGATTATCCAGACACATACGATCCTTAGACCGAAGTGTATCCAGCAGGTTCTCCATCTCATGCAATTTTGCCATAACATGATTCATCCGCAATTGTCCAAACGTTCCCTTAAATGTATGTATCGTTCGAAACACGGATGCCAATATATCAACTGCTGTTTTTTTCGCCTTTAGCATACTTGGCAATCCTTCCTGACAAAAACTTGTATATTGACCAACTGCTGCAAAAAAATCAGATGAATGTATTACCACATGTACAATCATTGCCAAAACGTCACGTTCCGCCTGTACCTGATTTTCCATTGCCTTTTGCAGCGTCCGATCCGTAAGAATCAGCATGATTTCCCGCTGCCCCGGCTTTTTGTTATGATCAATCAGTTTATAAGCTACACCAATATAACTGCTTTCAATTACAATTTCTTCTGGTAAAAGAGAAAAATACGTTTCCCGTAAAAACTCTTTTTCTTCACACAAAATTTTTCTGAATACAGCTTCCAAAAACACCTGTTGATCGCGTTCCACAGGATAAATCAAAGCTGGAATGGATTCTCCTGCAATAACACGATGAAAAATAGTCTCACACTCCGCACTATACTCCCCTCTGACAATGAGATCCCCACCAAAAGAAAGAAATCCCTGCCCTGCATGATCCAGAAGATTTCGCAGCGATGCCGTTCTTTCTATTACTTTTCCTTCCAGTTCCTGATTCCATATTTTTAGTTTTGCCTGAGAAGACTGCACTTCCTCATACATCTTCTGCAATGAATCCAGTGTGTTGTTAATCGCATGCGTCAGCGCTCCCATCTCATCCTGTGAATAGCTCTTGCCACGAACATTTAAGTCTCCTTTTCCCGCACCAGCCATTACATTTGCTAATTGATACACCGCTTTACGCACTGATATATCAAAACCAATAAAGAGATAACAAACCAATAGTAAAATACCGCCTGTAAATCCAATTACTCTATTTCTATATTGCAAATATTGGTTAATCCGCCGAACAAGCAATTGATCGATGCTGTTCAGTTCTTCTTTATGCAGCACCTCAACGCTATTGACAGCCTGGTTCCCCATTGTAGTCAATAACTCCCGGGAAACGGGCAAGCCCTGCTGTCCTAAAGTTTTTTGCTCAATATTCCAGGCAAAAATCGGCACAGAATCTGCGACTGCAGTTTGCAATGTTTTTAATTTTGTCTTTATGCTTTCGTTATGACGAAACACCTGTTGTGCATTATATTCATCCTGCGTCAGACCGGAGCTCACCACCCCTGCAAGCTGCAGTATTTGATTTTTGCTGTCTGGTGAAAGATCCTCCTCATACAACTGAACAGATAATCCCTGTACTTTGCTAAGGTTCTGCAGCAATCCGGGCAATTTTCGCAATACAGAATCAACAAGATAAGAAGTATCAAAATCAGAATCCATCGCTAAGTTTGACTCATGTCCCACATGCTGCATCGTATCCGTCACTTCATCAATCCATCGATTATCGAGATCAAAAGCAACTTGCGCATGTCTGTCGTCAACTTGCAAGGCATTCTGCTTACGAGTAAGCCAATCCTGCTGCAGCATTTCCACTTTCCAGGAGGTATCCATTTGCCCTGCTGTCTGCTTATCTACTTCCTCCACTGCTGCCAAAGCCGCATCCACTTTACTCTGCTGAGCAATCACATCTTCCTGCAGGGCACCCTGCCCATGCAAAAAATCATAATGAATAGTACGATATGCCTGTGCTTCATTAAACAAATCAGTCAGTACGCTGACATATTGAACACCATCACGTTCACGTACAGCAAAATCAATATTCTTATTCAATTCGGATACCAGCAGATAAATTAATGCAGATGCCTGCAGGACAATCAGTAAGCCAATAATACTAAATTTATAAACGTATCTCAGCCGATTCATTAACCGAACGGCGGGCTCAAATAAATAGTTCATTAACAGACCTCCTGCACTGTTTTTCTCAAAACAACCGTGGCATTGAACTAAAACGTAAATTGATACGTATCGTATAAGTATTTAGTATTATTTTCATCTAGAGAATATTCATTTGCCGTAATTGTTTTTTTTGCACTGTCAACCGTGAAGATTACATATCCAGGACGATTCTTTTTCACAGGAACGTCAGTTGTAGGAAAAATATCCATTAAGGCTTTATCTACATTTTGGGGCTTGTAGTTTAAGGCTGATCCTAAATTACCCGTGTCTATTTGTTCAACGCCGCGTACATTTCCGCGGAAATAAACATGTTTATGACCACAAATATATGCCGTTACGTGATGATCCGCAAGCAAATCCCAAAACTGATCACGTAAAACAGGCTGGTCATATAAATTGAAATGCACTCGTTTTTCTTTGGTGGGAGCATATGCCGGACTGTGCCCCATTACAAATACATGGTCAATTCCCTGCTGATTTTCCAATTCTGTTTTGAGCCACTCCATTGGAAGGCTGACGCTTCTATTTTGCGTTTGAACATATTGGTCAAGCATAAGAAATTTAATTTTTTTGTGGGTAACACTATAGGTCAGGCCCTTGGCATCTGTCGGACCGTTTTGTGGCATTTGCTCAGCAAATGTCTCTTTATATGCCTTGGCAAGATCAGCATCGCCCTCTGCTTCACCATAATCATGATTGCCACGAATTACAAATAAAAGAATGTTTGCTTTTTTCAAGGGCTTCACAACTTGTTGGTAATTTTCATATTGAACATCATATTTTTGGTAAACAGGCGAAGAAGGGCCGGTCAATGCGCCTGCGATTAAATCCCCAGTTTCAAATACCATATCCGGTTTTTCTTCCACAATACAATGAATAATTGGGGCAAGATATGGTGTCACGCCTGTTGCTGTGTGATCTTTATCGTCATCATGTGTGTCACTGATCACAGCAAATTTCCAGGTTTGTGCCGAAGCAGTATTGTAGAATAAAGCAGTAACAGCCAATAGAATTATGATGGGTGTTATAATTTCCCTGAGTTTAAGTTTATTACTTTTAAACATAGTTCCTCCTTATAATAGTTTCATTTTAGATCTAACTATAGTATGACATATTTCGATCTAAACACTTTATGTTTTTGTTAAATTTATGTTAATATTTGGCAAATCTACAAGCAGAGAAAATAAACCATAAAGAGCGCCTTTGCCTCAAATATATGGGTGATACGAAAAAGCCTGTTTATATTTGTAAATAACAAACGGCCTCCTATATGAATACCATAGGAGGCCGTTCGTTTACAATCTGAAAGATGCTTGATTTTTTATTCTAATGCAAAATCAGCTGCTGCAGCAGCATGAATCTGTGTCGTATCAAAAACTGGTACACTGCAATCCGCCTGGTTTATCAGCAAAGGAATTTCCGTACAGCCCAGTACAATACCCTCCGCTCCCTGTTCTACTAAACAAGCAATGATTTTTTCATACTGTTTCTTAGAATCCTTCCGTATAATTCCTTTACATAATTCCTCATAAATAACGTTATGTATTATATTTCTTTCCTTTTCACCCGGAATTATAACTTCTATCTTATGCTTCTCTTGTAAAATATTTTTATAAAAATCCTGTTCCATCGTAAATTTAGTCCCTAGTAATCCTACTTTTTTCAGTCTTTTTTGTTTTATTTCTTTTGCTGTCACATCTGCAATATGCAAAATTTTACTATTTGTTCTTGCTTCAATTTCAGGTACCATTTTGTGCATCGTATTGGT
>JBAYAD010000039.1:0-14812 GCA_041669965.1 Selenomonadaceae bacterium | reverse complement strand
TGGCTACTGTTACAAGCAGAATTGTCAATGAAGTGAAAGGCGTAAATCGCGTGCTTTATGATTGCACGGGAAAACCACCTGCTACAATTGAATTTGAATAAATAAAGTTGTCTCGGGGCACTGCCATTTATTCTGAAAAGGGCCAAATGGTTTAGCCTGCCGACATAGACAAAAACGACCTTGCATTAAAGCTTTTCGAAGCTTATGCAGGGTCGCTTTTTTATCCTCAACCCGAGAAAATAAAGGGATTTCTGCTTGAGAAAGAGAACGTTCACCATGGAGTGGCAGGTATAACTGGCAAAGCCAGAGAGAATATATAAAAATGCCCTTTACAGAATAAACGGCAGTGCCCCGCGACATGGTGATATTTTCTTTTATGCTTTTTGGGAAAAAGCATAGTGCTGTGATTTTCATGAGCGTTGGTTTGAAACGCCGGTAACACAGGGCGAAAGAGTATATTCATGATGTCTTGTTTCCCAAAAACTGAATCTCCAATTCCAGTAAAAACTCCCAAAATTCATTTTTGGGAAGCGTTTTGGGGAAAATGGAGTCAAGCAGCAGAGCATTCCTAATATGGAGGTTTTGCAAAGGTGAGGAAGAAAAATTTTAAAGGTCGTTGTGAAAAACGTGTCATTGGAAAGTGCAAGGAAGTATGCAGGACATACGATGCGATCCAGTACGCTTATGCGGATATTTTACAAGCGAGTGATGAAGTAAAAGAAATCAGAAGCTAAGCAGGTGACGAGGATAAGCAGCCAGTTTCTTGATGTCTGTACTAAATTTAATAAAGGTGAGATCTTGCATGATGAACTAATCAGTGTTACGGTTGAAAAAGGGTTTAATAACGTTATGGATGCATTTTGCGTTGAAGCCGTAGCAATACGCATGCAGCAACAACTGTTAGATGATTGTGCGTTTTTTTATGCAGCACATTTAAAAATGTCTTTTGTCATGAAGAAAAATGTTAAGGGATTTGAAGCGCATCCGTCTGACTATTATGAAATTACGTCTGCGTTAGATATTTAAAGGGGATTGTACTTTTAGGAGAAAAAACTATGCAGGATATTTTGTTGGAAGTTAAAAACCTATCCGTTTTGTATGGAGAAAAAAATATTAAAAGATATAAATTTTATTTTACCTCGTGGTAAGGTTTTAGCAGTAGTTGGTGAGTCAGGCAGTGGGAAAAGTACGTTGCTCAATACAATAACTGGGCTTTTAGGAAAAGTAGGAAAAGCTAGTGTTGGCAGTATACGGTTTAAAAATCGAGATTTACTTACATTACATGCCCGACAATGGCAAAGCATTCGGGGAAAAGAAATAGCTAGGGTTTATCAGGATTCGAGTGCAGCTTTTTCTTCAATTCGAAAAATAGGGGAGCAGCTTTATGAAATGGTTCAAGCGCATGGAAAATGGTCTAGAGTAGAGCTGAAAAAACGGGTGGAGAAAATCATTAAAAAAATGAATTTGCCGGAGGGAATATTAGATGAATATCCTTTTTGCTTATCTGGCGGGATGGCGCAGCGCGTTGGCATTTTAGCAGCACTTTTGCTTAAACCAGACCTTCTTTTGGCCGATGAGCCTACTTCGGCCTTGGATACAGTTACACAGGTACAGGTAGTAGAAGAAATGATGAAACTGCAGGCTGAATATGGTTTATCTATTTTGTTGGTTACGCATCAGTTGTCCATCGCACGTGTGATGGCGGATTATGTTGTTATTATGCAGCGGGGAAGAGTGGTCGAAGCAGGGTCGGTCCGTAGTGTTTTTGAATGTCCGCAGCATAGTAGAAGCATCTATTACGATAATTTAGCTAAGCATGCGGAGAAAAATCGTGTTAAAATGATTGAAAATATTGATTAAATAGGAAGAGTATGTTATTATTCAAATAGACGAATTTTTCTAAAAAATAGAATAATTTACACGGAGTTATGTTTTGCTAAGGAAATTTAAAATTTAATGTGAGGTGGATTTTATGTCAAAAGAATATTTTGAAAAGGCAAAAGGCGTGGGGGTGTTGGCGACATCATCCGTATCAGGGGAAGTTAACATGGCCGTTTATGCGAAACCGCATTTTATGGAGGATGGCAGCTTAGCTTTTATTATGCGAAATCGCTTGACTTATGCGAATGTTATAGAAAACCCGCATGCCTGTTATTTATTTAAAGAAGAAGGTGGTTTTGCCGGCAAACGTTTGTATTTGACAAAAATTGCCGAGGAAAAGAATACAGAGCGGCTTTATGCGTTGCGTCGCCGCCTGTATGATGATGATCAATATGATCAGGAAGATTTGTTTTTGGTGCTTTTTCGCTTGGAACGCGAGCGTCCACTATTGAGTAAATAAATTTTTTGGCAAGCAAATTTTACGGCGATGGCTTATTTTTATTCTTGTTTGATAACAGGAATAGAAGTAAGCCATTTTGTTGTATAAAAAAAATCGGATTGCTGAAAAAGATGTAAAATCCTTGTTGTTTCTGTTGGGCTGCGGTATAATTATTAAAATTGAGCTAGGGCTTTCGATAGGAAATGCCCGCTAGGCATTGGGAATGAAATTAGCAGGGAAAAAGATCGGGTTCTATGAAGGCCTTGCTTTGAGGAGGCGGGCTGCTTTTTTTATGTGAGCGATATTGAAAAAAAGATAGGGAGCGGTGATGGCTATTAATATGATGCTTATGATTCAGCTCGATGTTTTCATGATATTGTTGCTGGTAAGTATAGCGATACATGCTTGTGGTAAATTGGACAGAAGAGTTTTGGCGAATCGATTGTTTATCGATTTGATCTTGCTGACGATTAGCATTTTAACGCTGGAGATCTTGAGCGTTGTATTAAATTCGCCAGAGTTTATTGTTATGGCGAAGATCGTAAATACAGCAGGTTTTGCGATTGTGCCATTGTTACCGATTCTTGCAATGCTGTATGTACATAGAAAAGCTAATCCAAAACAAAAAATATCTGTAAAAAAGTTTAAATGGGTAATGGTGCCCTTTTTATTAAATGCGATTTTGGCTATAGGCAGTTGTCAGTTTGGCTGGATTTTTAGTGTGACGTATGAAAATTTATATGCACGCGGACCGTTTTTTTTTATTTCTCCCTTGACGAGTTATTTTTATTATATGATACATCTTCTGGTTCTTTATAATAATCGGAATAAAATAAATCATGAAGAAATGACGGCGTTGAGCCTTTTTTCTTTTATTCCGGCCGTATTGTCAGTTTTTCAGCTATACTATGTTATTTATTTAACAATTTGGAACAGTGTGGCAATTGCTGTTGCTATTAATTATATCTGTATTTTGCATGGGCTGTCTAAGCGCGATTTGTTGACTGGCTTGGGGAATCGTGTAGCTTATGATGAATATCTTAAAAATTTTAATGGAAAAAAACACATTGTCTTGGCAACCGTGATCATGGATTTGGATAATTTTAAAAGAGTCAATGATGTTTTTGGGCACCAGGCCGGAGATCAGGCATTGAAGACGTTTGCCGGTCAATTAGAGTTGGTATTTAGAGGAAAAGGAGTTACTATCCGCTTAGGCGGGGATGAGTTTATTGTTTTATTGCAAGAAAATCAGCGGGTAGTCGTGGAAAAATACATTCAAAACTTAAAAAAAAGGCTCATGGACTACAATCAAAGTGGTGTGGTGCCGTATGATATTCAATTCAGCTACGGTATAGCAGTATTCGATGCGTCTTGCCACAGCATCCATGATTTTATTTGGGAAAGTGACAAGCTCATGTATCAGAATAAGCAAAATAAGCGCTGCCAGCGAGAAAGTGTATCGACATGATCTAGCTGTAGTGCGGCAGGCGCTATGAAAACACATTTTAAAATAATAAAATGTGTAAAAAATGATGCAATGCAAGAGGAAGTATAGTAGTGGGGAATAAAGTGATATTAGCGCAGGAGTTACAAGCTGCTGTTGCTCATTTCACCGTTTGAATATAGCTGTTTGTCAAGCGATTCGTTTGATGAATGGTTGCAAGTCATTATAAAAGGAAGCCAGTATCTAAAAGTGCTGGCTTTTACTTTGTTTTCTTGCTACTCGTGAGGTGAACAGAACCGTGCCTTTTTCAATGTAGGATGGCTTTTTATGAGTTCAATAATGAGAATTGGTTTGCTTAGAAAGATAAAGGACAAAATAAAATTGCTCGAAATTTACGATAAGAAGAATGTGACAAAGGATAGAGACGTGACTAAAAAAAGCTGATATTTTGTTAAAAAAATTATTTAAGATAAAAGAAAATAGATTTGAAGATAATATGGTAAATGTTGATAGGAAAATGATATATGTATAACAAAATGGTGTAAAATATAATAAAACCATGTTCTTTGTATAACAAATAACGGGCGCGTTTTGTTATATGTTCCTGCTGGAATGTACAAGTGCTTGTAAACCATGAAAACGAACGTTGACAGTTTTTTGCAAGTTCTGTATCATGTAAAGGGTAAGCCAATCACTAGAAATTTTAGGAGATGATTGATTCATGAAAGTGGCCGTAGTTATGGGAAGTGATTCCGACTGGCCGATTTTGAAACCGGCAGTTGAACTTTTGAAACAGTTTGGTATTGAATCAGAAGTTGTAGTTGCTTCCGCGCATCGCACACCGGGAAAGGTGCGCGATTTTGTTACTTCTGCACCGGAACGTGGTATCGGAGTATTTATTTCAGCAGCAGGAGCAGCCGCTCATTTGGGTGGCGTTATCGCAAGTTATACGATATTGCCAGTCATTGGCGTTCCAATCAACGCAACACCACTCAACGGCATGGATGCACTTCTTAGCACGGTACAAATGCCATCTGGTATTCCGGTTGCTACAATGGCAATTAATGGGGCAAAGAATGCAGCGATTTTTGCTGTACAGATCTTTGCTGTAGCAGATCCTGCATTGCAAAAAAAACTGAGTGCTTATCGCGCAAAGATGGCCGAAGAGGTAGAAAAAAAAGCGGCGCATGTAGCTGCACAGCTCTAATATAGAGCTTTTTTTAAATATTAAAATTAAATGGAGGCTTATTGACGAAAATGGAAAAGAAAGCATTGTATGAAGGTAAAGCAAAGATTATGTACACAACGGATAATCCGGATGAACTTATGGTTTATTACAAGGATGATGCTACGGCAGGAAATGGTGCCAAAAAAGGTACGATTCTTGAGAAGGGTATCATGAATAATAAAATCACGGCATTCTTTTTTGATTTACTCACAAAAGAGGGGATTGAAAACCATTACATTAGTATGCCAAGTGATCGGGAAATGCTTGTCAAAAAACTTGATATTATTCCGATTGAAGTTGTCATCCGCAATGTGGCAGCAGGTAGTCTTGCAACTCGTCTCGGTCTTAAAGAAGGCACGAAGATGTCACAGCCGATTGTTGAACTTTACTATAAATGTGATGAACTCAATGATCCAATGATTAATCATTTCCATATTAAGGCAATGCATATTGCAACGCAGGAAGAAATCAATCAGGTTGAAGCTGCTGGTCTTAAAGTCAATGAAATTCTTACAAAATATCTGGCAACGAAGAAAATCGAGCTTATCGATTTTAAGCTTGAATTCGGTAAATATAAAGGTAAGGTCATTCTTGGCGATGAAATTTCACCGGATAACTGCCGTTTCTGGGATAGTGAAACACATGAAAAACTTGATAAGGACAGATTCCGCCGTGATCTTGGTAACGTAGAAGATGCTTATAAGGAAATTTTGCACAGACTGACGGGAGAAGTTAGATAAATGATTGAAATAGAAGCAAACAAATGGAAGGAAGAATGCGGTGTCTATGGTGTATACTCCCACGAAGACGATGTTGCAGAGATGACCTATCTTGGCCTGTATGCATTACAGCATAGAGGACAGGAAAGTGCCGGTATTGCAATAACGGATGGTGCGTGGATGGATGTTACACGTGGCATGGGCCTGGTCAATGAAGTGTTTCGTCATCAGGTTCCGCACATGGATAATCAGTGTATTGCGATTGGCCATGTACGGTATTCGACCACGGGTTCCAGTCTGCTTACAAATACACAGCCGCTTATTGTCAACTATGCTGGCGGCAAGATCAGTCTTGCCCATAATGGTAATTTGACAAATGCGGCAGAAATCCGTCATCAGCTCGAACAAGAGGGCACAATTTTTCAGACATCCATCGACTCGGAGGTTTTTGTAAACCTTATTGCCCGCTCACGTAAAACGGCAATTGAAGATAAGATCATGGAAAGTTTGTGCAAAATCGAGGGAGCTTACTGTCTGACAATCATGACGGAAGATAAGCTTATCGGTGTGCGTGATCCACAGGGATTTCGTCCGCTTTGCATTGGCAAGCTCGATAATACATGGGTTATTTCATCGGAAAGTTGTGGGCTTGATGTTGTTGGTGCGGAGTTTGTCCGTGATATTGAGCCAGGTGAAATGGTAGTCATTGATGACAGCGGTTTGAAGTCGTATCGGTTCTCTGATGCAAAAAAGCGTGCTTCGTGTATTTTTGAATACATTTATTTTGCGCGTCCTGATTCGGTTATCGATGGACAAAGCGTTCATGATGCCCGCTTTATGATGGGAAGAGTACTTGCACGTGAAAGTCAGTATAAAGGGGATATTGTCATATCTGTACCGGATTCCGGTACGACGGCAGCAACCGGCTATGCTTTTGAGTCAGGGATTCCTTTTACGGAAGGGCTTATCAAGAATCGGTATATTGGTCGTACGTTTATTCAACCAACACAAAAAAAGCGTGATACGGCTGTAAAGCTTAAACTGAATGCAATCCGTTCGGCGGTGGAGGGAAAGTCTGTTATCATGGTTGATGATTCAATTGTCCGTGGTACGACAAGCGGTAAGATCGTTCGTATGCTTCATAATGCCGGAGCAAAGGAAGTGCATATGTGCATCAGTTCGCCGCCCATTGGCTATCCTTGTTACTATGGTATTGATACTTCCGTACGTAAGGAACTTATCGCTGCAACGAAGACTGTCGAGGAAATCCGTGCATTTATTGGTGCAGATTCACTTCACTTCTTATCCATTGAGGGCCTGCGGCAGTGTGTTCCTAAAATTAATGCAGATGATATGTGCTATGCTTGTTTCAACAGGGCATATCCGCTTGAGCAGAAGGAAGCATGCCCGGAACACTCGGATAAGTACATGTTTGAACAGGGTAGAAAAAGTAAATAATAAAAGAGATATAACCATTATCCATAACAAATATTGTTATGGATAATGGTGTTCTATATGTGAATAAATCTTATGAGATATTTGGAGGGAAACATGGAAAAGAAACTCACGTATCGTGATGCTGGTGTAGATATTGATGCAGGGAACTATTCTGTATCTTTGATTAAGGATAGTGTAAAGGCAACCTATCGTCCGGAGGTTCTTGGTGATCTTGGCGGTTTTGGTGGTCTTTTTGCCCTGAATACCGGAAAATACAAGGAACCCGTGCTTGTATCAGGTACAGATGGTGTCGGTACAAAGCTGCGTCTTGCTTTTATGATGGACAAGCATGACACAATTGGGCAGGATGCTGTCGCCATGTGCGTTAATGATATTCTTGTCCAAGGAGCTGAGCCTTTGTATTTTCTTGACTATCTTGCTGTAGGCAAGCTTGATCCGGAGCAAGTCGCGGATGTAGTCAGGGGTGTAGCTGCAGCTTGTAAAGAATCCGGGTGTGCCCTCATCGGTGGCGAAACGGCAGAAATGTCGGGTTTCTATCCGGTTGGCGAATACGATATTGCTGGTTTTGCTGTTGGTGTTGTCGATAAAGCAAAAATCATTACAGGCGATAAAATAAAAGCAGGCGATGTCGTGCTCGGGCTTCCTTCAACAGGGATACACTCAAATGGTTACTCGCTTGTTCGTAAAATTGTGTTTGATGTTAAGGGCTTTAAGGGCGATGAAAAAATTGACGAGCTCGGCGGCAGGTCAATCGGTGAAGAGCTTCTTACACCGACGCGTCTTTATCCGAAGGTCTGTCTGCCGCTTATCGAGAAGTTCAATATCCATGGTATGGTTCATATTACGGGTGGCGGTTTTTATGATAATATTCCGCGGGCGCTGCCGAAGGACTGTGCTGTCGAAATTGATGCGAATGCCTGGGAAGTTCCGGCAATCTTTGGTCTTTTAAAAGAATGGGGAAATGTTGACTGGACAGAAATGTATCGCACGTTCAATATGGGTATTGGTATGATTCTTATCGTTGATGCCGCGGATGTATATGGAATTCGGTCGCAGCTTGGCAAAGCTGGCGAAGTATGCTATGAAATCGGTAAGGTGGTCAAGGGCGATCATGATGTTATGATCAAAGGCGGGGTTTTTGATGACTAAGGCAATTTTGGGCGTTTTATGCTCCGGACGAGGTACGAATCTTCAATCGATTATTGCTGCTATAGAAAGCGGTCAGATCAATGCAGAGATTGGTGTTGTTATTACTGACAAGCCTTCTGCTGGGGCACTTGAGCGCGCAGCAGAAGCGAATATACCAGCAGTATGTATCGATCGTAAACAGTGCGCAACAAAGCAGGAGTTTGAAGAAAAGATCATTGCTGTACTCAGAAACCATGATGTATCACTTGTTATTCTTGCGGGATTTATGCGCATACTAAGTCCGTATTTTGTGCATGCATTTACCGGACGCATTATGAATATCCATCCGTCGCTTTTGCCTTCATTTGGCGGGGCGCATGCTCATCGTGATGTACTTGCCTATGGTGTGAAGGTATCCGGTTGTACCATTCATTTTGTTGATGAAGGCATGGATAGTGGACCCATCATTTTACAGGATACGGTACCTGTAATAGATAATGATACAGAAGATACCCTGGCCGCAAGAGTACTTAGCAAAGAACATATCTTATATCCATATGCTATTGAGCTCTATATAAATGGAAAACTCAGTATTGATGGCCGTCATGTAATAATTCAAAAATAAATTAAAAAGGTGGAGATTCTCAATGAAGATCAAACGTGCGCTAATCAGTGTATCAGACAAAACCGGTATCGTAGAATTTGCCAGAAAGCTTAATGAAGCTGGTGTGGAAATTATTTCGACAGGCGGTACGATGAAGGCCATCAAGGAGGCTGGCATACCGGTTATGTATGTGAGTGATGTCACAGGTTTTCCGGAAATAATGGATGGTCGTGTAAAGACGCTAAACCCATATATCCATGGTGGTATTCTTGCTGTACGTGATAATCCAGTGCATGTACAGGCAATGAAAGATCATAAGATCACAGGGATTGATCTCGTTGTTGTAAATCTTTACCCATTCCGGCAGACGATTGAGAAATTGAATGTGACACTTGCTGAAGCAATCGAAAACATTGATATTGGCGGACCTGCAATGATTCGAGCAGCAGCAAAAAACTTTAAGTTTGTTACGGTTGTTACAAATCCTTCCCGCTATGACAAAATTGCAGAGGATATTCAAAAGGATGGCGGCGTAAATGGTATGCTGCGTATGCAGCTTGCTCAGGAAGCTTTTGAACATACAGCGGCATATGATGATTGTATTCAAAATTATCTTATACAGCAGATCAATAAATAAGCGGGGGCAGTAAAAAATGGACATTTTAGTTATTGGCGGCGGCGGTCGTGAACATACTCTGGTGTGGAAGCTCAAGGCAAGCAAAAAAGTTGGGAAAATATATGCAATTCCAGGCAATCCGGGTATAGCAAAGTATGCCATGTGTGTAGATTTATCAATTGCCGATATGGGTGCACTTGTGCAGTTTGCACAGGAAAAAAATATTGATCTTGTTGTCGTTGGGCCGGAAGTTCCTTTGACCAATGGTGTTGTTGATGCCTTTACAAAGGCAGGAATCAAAGCATTTGGCCCATCGAAGGCTGCAGCTGAGATCGAGGGGTCAAAAGCATTTTCCAAGAATCTCATGAAAAAATATGGTATTCCAACAGCAAAGTATGAAGTGTTTACAGAAGTGGAAAAAGCACGTGCCTATGTGAGAGAACAAGGGGCCCCCATTGTCATTAAGGCTGATGGTTTGGCAGCTGGTAAAGGGGTCGTTGTAGCTGAAACGCTTCATCAGGCACTTGAAGCCATTGATGAGATTATGTGCGATAGGGCTTTTGGCAGTGCAGGCAGCCGCGTTGTTATTGAAGAATGCCTTATGGGTGAGGAAGTCTCGCTTTTGACATTTACGGATGGCAATATGATTGTGCCAATGGTATCATCGCAGGATCATAAACGGGCATATGATGAAGACAAGGGACCTAATACTGGCGGCATGGGCGCCTATGCACCTGCACCGGCTGCAACACCTGAAATTATTATGCGTGTCCAAAAGGAAATACTTGATCCAACGATTGCAGCAATGAAGGCGGAAGGTCGTAAGTATATTGGCTGTCTCTATGCCGGCCTCATGATTACAGTGGATGGGCCGAAGGTTATTGAATTCAATGCACGTTTTGGTGATCCGGAAACGCAGGTAGTGCTGCCGCTTCTTGAAAGTGATTTTCTTGAAGTTATGCTTGCCTGTATTAATGGTACACTCAAAAATACAGAAGTGAAATGGAAAAAGGAAGCGGCTGTTTGTGTCGTTATGGCAGCGGGCGGTTATCCGAAGTCGTACAATAAGGGTGATGAAATTACTGGTCTTGATGCAGCTGAAGCTGCGGGTACTTTGGTGTTTCATGCAGGTACAACGGTAAAAGATGGAAAGATTGTTACAAATGGTGGCCGTGTTCTCGGTGTTGTTGCAACAGCGCCGGACATTAAGGGTGCGGTTGATAAAGCCTATGCTGGTGCAAAGAAAATAAACTTTGCCAATGTGCACTATCGTAAAGATATTGCGCATCGGGCATTGGAACGTTTATAAAAATAGTGACTGAAATAAGATTTTAAAACAGAGGCTATAGATGGGCTGCTATATGGTGGCAATCCTTCTATAACCTCTATTTTTTTGTGAGTTGTATTGGTATTGTTACAGACAAATTACTAAATATATAAAGAGGCACTAAATTAAAATATTAAAAATATAAAAGCTCAAAGCATATTTATGATATAATTAGAATGTTTAGCCAATGCAAAATGATGTTATAGGTAAGGATGAAGGGGTTTAACGGTGTTTGCACAAAAGGAATGGGGAGGTTTTTTAATGTTTGAATTGAATTCTGTAAAGAAATTATGCTTAGTGGTTTTGATGCCTTTATTTATTGTGGGTATAATTTGTTTATCAGGTATTGGCTATTATTTTGCGCGTAATGTGATACTTACAGATGCGGATGAGATTATTCGTGGACAAGGCAGAATTGTGGCAGCAAGTGTAGATAAAGATATTAACGAAAAAATGGCTCGGTTGGAAGAGCTGGCCAATATGGAGGTTATGACACAAGGGAATGAGGCCGCAAAGGTGAAGACACTCGCAGCTGTTGAACTGCGTAATCCGGGATTTGCTATGATCGCATATGCAGATCTTCAGGGACAGGCCATTAGTGATAAAGGAGTTCGTATGGATCGTGCAGATCGCGAATACATAAAGAAGGTTCGTGAAACAAAAAAGGCCTATGTGTCGGATGCAATTATTTCCGGGACATCAGGTAAACTTGTTACGGTACTTACAGAGCCGGTACTAAAGAATGGTCAGCTCGTCGGGTTTGTTTATGGGACAATGAATCTTGACTATTTAACAGAAATGATTGGCAAGGCGGATATTCAGGGTGGAGGATATGCCTATCTTGCTGATGGTAATGGTATAGTTCTTGCTCATCCGAAGAATGCGGAGTTCATTGGCAAGATGAATTTGCGGAAAAAGCAAGTGGATATTGGTAATGGTAAGACATCACAGCTGGATGATGCACTTATGAATGCATTTGCAAACAGTATGGATGGTGATAAACAGGTAGCTTCTAATTATCTGCAAACGTCAGGTACAGAGGAGGTTGCAACAATCACACCAATCCAGCTCGATGGGCGTAAGTGGGGTGTTGTAACAACAATTCCAAAAGATCAGGTGGAAGCAAGAAGCAATACTTTATTTAAAATCATGACGGTTGTTGCGAATTCATTCATTATATTAGCAGCACTCTTCATCTATTTCTTTGCGAAACGTCTTGCAGAGCCGCTGGTTGCTTTGCGGTCTGAATGCGATCGGCTGAATACAGGAGATCTTCGTGCGGGTACTATGCATATTGATCGAAAAGATGAGATTGGTGCACTGGCAATTGGTTTCGAACAGATGCGGAAAACCTTGCAGTCTGTATTAAAAAATGTAAAGGATCGTTCAAAGGAGGTTGCAAACTCAAGTGATATCCTTACGACAAGTGCCGGACAGTCGGCAGAGGCTTCGACGAATATTGCAGGTTCTATTGCAGAAATAGCCGGAGGCATTGAGCACCAGGCGCACGAAACAGCAAAGGTTAACGAAAAGACGGCGACTGTAGCAGATACAAGTAGTGAACTTGCAGAAAAATCAGAGGCAATTGCAACTGTTGCACAGATGACGGCTGATCAGATTATGACAGGTCGGGATTCGATTGCACAGGCTGTCATAAAGATGAATGAAATCAGTGAAGGTTCAGTTGCAGTACAGGCATCGGTTACAGCACTGGATACTAGTACAAAAGAGATTGGTGATATCGTTGCGATGATTTCTAATATTGCCGGACAGACAAATCTTCTGGCACTTAATGCAGCAATTGAAGCGGCACGTGCCGGAGAAGCCGGACGCGGATTTTCTGTAGTTGCTGAAGAGGTTCGTAAGCTTGCTGAAGAATCCGAACAGTCCTCACAAAAAATTGCGGAACTTGTTCAGAAGAATCAGGTTGATATGCATTCTGCAGTAGAAGCAAGTCGGAGTGGGACGGATAAGGTTCAAAATGGTATTGAATCCGTAAATGCTGCAGATGAAGTATTCCAGTCAATTTCGATTGCCGTTGAGGCACTTACGGCAGAAATCAGGTCGATATCAGACGCAATGAAGGATGTTGCTGAATCAAATAAGATAGTACGTGTGTCTGTGGGAGAGATTGATAAGATTAGTAATAAAAATGCAGCAGAGTCACAGAGTGTGTCAGCATCAACAGAAGAACAGTCGGCATCTATGGAGGAAATTGCTGCTGCTAGTCAATCACTGTCAAAACTGGCAGATGATTTGAATGAGCTTGTTACAAAGTTTCGTGTATAAAATAGTAGAATAAAAAACGACAGGTTTAAAGGTGGTGCGCAGTGATTTATTGACTGCGCACTTATTTTGTAGAATGCTAAAAGTCAATATGCTATAATAGAAATGTAACTGATAAATAAAGGGGAAGATGAAATGGTAATGGAGCTAAATAAGATATATCATGGTTTTCGACTTTTAAAAACCACGAAAATAAAAGAAGTTAACTCAACGGCGTATGAATTTACGCATGAAAAGAGTGGTGCCCGGCTTTTGTTTTTAGAAAACAAAGATGATAATAAGGTATTTTCGATATCTTTTCGTACACCACCGAAAGATGATACAGGGGTTGCACATATTGTTGAGCACTCAACGCTTTGTGGCTCACGCAAGTTTCCGCTTAAAGAACCCTTTGTTGAGCTTGTGAAAGGGTCTTTGAATACATTTCTTAATGCAATGACGTATCCGGATAAGACGATGTATCCAGTGGCCAGTCAGAATGATAAGGATTTTCAAAACCTTATGGATGTTTATCTTGATGCTGTGTTTTATCCGGTCATGTATACAACGCCGGAAGTCCTTATGCAGGAAGGCTGGCACTATGAGATCGAAAAGCCGGCGGATGATCTGGAGTATAGCGGCGTTGTCTATAATGAAATGAAAGGTGCATTATCATCACCAGAAGATATTCTTGACAGCAAAAGCATGAACTCGCTTTTTCCTGATACGACGTATGGCTTTGAATCCGGTGGTGATCCAGAAGCAATTCCACAGCTTACACAACAAATGTTTATTGATTTTCACGAAAAATATTATCATCCGTCAAATAGCTATATTTATCTTTATGGTGATATGGATATTGATGAAAAACTTGCATTTCTTGATAAAGAATACCTGCAGTCTTTTTCTCGTATTGCTGTGCCGTCAAAAATCATGAAACAGCCACAGTTTAAAGAACATAAAGTTATTTATGGGGAATACCCGATTGGGGCAGAGGAAGCTGCAGAAGATAAGACGTTCCTAAGTCTTAATGCCATTGTTGGGGAAGCAACCGAAGTGGAAACAATGCTCGCACTGGAAATTTTGGAGCATGCGCTTTTGAAAACACAGGCGGCGCCGCTTCGCAAGGCACTTATCGATGCAAAAATCGGGAAAGATGTGCAGTCATCGTTTGAAGATGGTATTTTACAGCCGTTTTTCAGTATTATTATTAATGGCGCTGAAGCAGATCGTGCGGAGAAGTTCCGTACGGTTGTACGCGATACACTACAGAAACTTGTGCAGGATGGTATTGATAGAGAGCTAATGGAAGCTTCTATTAATTTACTGGAATTCAAGCTGCGTGAGGCTGATTTTGGTCAGTATCCGAAAGGACTTGTCTATAATATTAAGATTATGAATAGCTGGCTCTATGATAAAGATCCGACAATATTCCTTTATTATGAAGAGCTTATGCAAAAGATGAAGGACGGTCTTGAGAATGGTTATTTTGAAAAGGTATTGAAAGAACGATTCCTTGATAATCCGCATATGACCTTGCTTGTTCTTTCACCCAATAAAGAACTTGCTGCTGAAAAAGCCGCAGCCCTCCAAAAGGTTCTTGCAATAAAGAAAGAACAACTTTCTACTGGTGAACTTGATCATATCATTGAGATGACAGCAGCACTTAAGCAGCGCCAGCAGCGTGAAGATTCTCCGGAAGC
>JBAYAD010000038.1:0-15276 GCA_041669965.1 Selenomonadaceae bacterium | reverse complement strand
TATAGTCAGTCGCGGCAAACAGGTGAGAATCCTGCAGAAATCAAACGACTTGGCGAAGCACTGAAAAAAACCGGAAGTCAATTTTATACCTGTCATTGTACAGGGCAAGGCCCTTATGAGCAGCTAAAAGATAGTATGTCGAGTCAGATTGAGTATGTAAGAGCTGGCAGACAAATGATATTGTAAACACAGGTACAATAAAACAAGCTTACCCCTGATTATTTATGTGAATAATTAGGGGTAAATATCTTTTATGGCTGTTATTGTATTGAGTACACAGAGAGGGTGTGATTTACTATGGAAGCAGGTGAAAAAGTTGCTTTGTTGGCTATTATTGTCAATTTCATATTGTTTATGGTAAAGTATATCGCAGCAGTTTTTTCTGGTAGTATCGCATTGAAAGCAGAAGCGTTTCATACATTTGCGGATTTAATTGCTTCTTTGACGGTTTTTGCTGGATTGAAAATTGCCAAGAGAAAAAGCAAGATGTTTCCTTATGGTTTATATAAAATTGAAAATATATTTTCTGTCATTATTTCATTTGTTGTTTTTTATACGGGTTATGAAATTGTGCTGGAAGCTAAAAATATGGGACCTTCCACTTTGGAGTACTCAGGTATGGCAATCTTTAGTATATTATTTTCGATTCTGGTTACGTTTTTGTTTTCTCGATACGAAAAAAAAATTGGAGAAAAACTTAATTCACCAATGCTGTTGGCTGATGCAGCACATATCCATATTGATGTATTAAGCAATGCTGTTGTTTTAGTATCACTTGTTTCGAGTATAGTGGGTTATCATTTTGAGCAAATAGCAGCATTGATTGTAGTTTTGTTTATAATGAAGACGGGATGGCAGATTGCAGTGGATGGATTGCGGGTATTGCTGGATGCTTCGGTTGACTATGAGACGCTTAGCAAAGTAGAAAAAATTATTGTGCAGACGCCGCAAGTTATTGAAATGAAGACAGTAACGGGGCGAAATTCGGGACAGTTTAAATTTATTGAAGCGAATATTGTATTGAAAACACATGACTTGGATAAAGCACATTTTATAGCAGAACGAATTGAAAGTCATATTAAAAAAGAAATTAGACATATTGATCAAGTAATTATTCAGTATGAACCGGTAAAAAAAGAAAAGATTATCTATGCTGTGCCGTTGACGGATAATCAGACTCTGATCGGAGATCATTTCGGTGAAGCCCGATACTTTATGCTGGTGACTTTTAAGGCTGAAGAAAAGAAAGCCTGTAAAGTAGAAATCCTGGATAATCCTTATTGTATAAAAGAGAAGAGTAAAGGGATTTTAACAGCAGAGTTTCTTATAGGAAAAATGGTTGATGCTGTCCTGGTGAAAAAAGCTTTTGACAATAAAGGACCTGTTTATGTTTTTGCGAATGCGAACACAGAAGTAGTTGTGACAGATGCATTAACACCAGTACAGGCATTTGAAAAAATTAATCGAAGTCTGTAAGTATTTATTTTCGTAGAAGTAAAGGAGAGTTTAAAACGATGAGTCGGGAACAAAAAGAAGATACACCACAGAAACAATGGGAACAGTGCTTGCACTGGGCTGAGGAAAAAGATGAGGATTTTCATGAACGCTGTAAGGCGATTGGGGCAAATATAGAGAATTTTTCTTTGGCAAAGATTGCTGCTTTTCCGTTGCAGTCAAAGCAGCAATCTTTATCACCATTTTCACGGCTGACTTTGCCAATGAGTGGGGTAGCAAGGATGTTGGGAACAACTCCATACTTGGCAGAAGAGTTGGAACTGTGGAAAGCAAACAGTGCAAATTGGCTTCGCGCATGCGGAGTCAATCGGACATCTGTTTTGCTTATTGCTGATGGTTTTAAAGGTGAGGGCCCCGCTTGGGGAATACTTGAAGGAGCAAAGTCTTTGCAGGCGATGGTCGTGACAATGTCGAAAAAACCATGGGAGACAGTAGTTGAATACGGTGCAAATACCTGTGCTTTAACGGCACCTTTGTTAGGACAATGGATTGATTCAGGAAAAGATCATGGAACTTGTCAGGCTTTTTTCTGCTTGAGTAATGATTTGAGTAATAGGCAGCGAAATGTCTGGCAGGCAAAGCTTGGTGTGCCTATCTATCGGCAATTGGGCATAAGGGGTGTGCAGGCTTCTGTAGTTGCATGGGAATGTTCGCAGCAGCAGGGCTATCATTGTGCCATGGATTGTTTTTGGCCAGAAATTATCGATTCGAAAACAACAAAAGTGATTCCGGCGAGCCGCGAAGGAGAACTGGTTCTTACGGCGCTTGAGCGTCGCAGCACGACGGCAATCCGTTTGCGTACGGGTTGGGAAGGCCGATTTGTTGAAGGGGTTTGTGCTTGTGGAATATCCTGGCCGCGATTTGTGCTCAAAGAGAAATAAGGAAGAATACTGATTTTGCAATGGTACGAAAGGGAGGTAGAAAACATGGTTAAGAAAATATCTTTACGACAACTTGTTTCCTTATTGACTTTGTACTTGTTTGTTTTTATGGTTTTGACTGGCTTGGTGCTGTATATAGTGCCACCGACCAGGGTAGCTAATGAACTGCAGTGGACATTAGCAGGGATTTCCAAGACAGAATATATCCGGTTGCATACAATCTTGTCTTTTGGGTTTTTTGTTGTAGCTTTGATACATGCCTGGTATAATCGCTCCGTTTTGTGGCGGCATTTGTTATTAGGCAGGCAGACTAAAATATGGAATGTAGAATCCATAGTAGCGATTGCATTCATAGCAGTATTGCTGGGGGTAAGTTATTTCAATGTACCGCCGGTAGATAAATAATGTCGTGGGGCTTGTCATTCAAAGAAAGCTGGGGTGGTCCCGGTGGCGGCGGTCACGGTGGTAGTGGATACGGGCTGCGTCAGGGGAGAAACCGTGGCGGGCAGCAGGTGGATTAAGGTCAGCGGGAAATACGGTAAAAGCAAAGCATTTGCTGTGTTAGCAGTTTCATGGTTTCAATAAGGCTGTTGTATTAGCGGAAAAATTCGCGAATACAACAGCCTCTTCTTATAAATAATCATAAGAGATGTTATAATAATAGTTACAAAATAAATTCAGGCTTTATTGTGTTTTTAAAATAGGGAAAAGAGTGTGCAAGTTATGTTTTTAGCGGAATTTAAAAAATTTATTATGCGTGGAAATGTTCTTGATATGGCTGTTGGTATTGTTGTCGGTGCGGCCTTTAGCAAAATTGTTTCTTCTTTTGTATCCAATATTTTAATGCCGCCGCTTGGATTGCTTATCGGAAGAGTGGATTTTTCCAACCTTTTTATTAATCTTTCAAACCAAAAGGTTCATACATTAACAGAGGCTCAGGCAGCTAACGTTCCTGTAATTGCCTATGGTGTTTTTCTTAATACGGTTATTGATTTTCTTATTGTTTCTTTTGCTATTTTTATAGTAATCAAGCAGGTGAATCGTTTTGTCGGGATAAAAGAAGAACCGGCAAAGGAAATTTTTAAGTGTCCTTATTGTTTTTCTGAAATAGATCCAGCTGCTACACGCTGTCCTCACTGTACTTCCATTTTGGATAAAAAGTAGTTCATATGAAGTTGATTAAAAAGAAGGCTATCGCAGCGATGTTTTTTATCGCTGATGATGGCCTTCTTTTATATCATCACTATAAATAATGTAGGTTTATCTATGGTTGTATCTTTTTTTAATACAGTACTTTAGTGATAAAATACCCTGCGAGTATACCTGTAAGTATCATCACAAATCCCGGACGCATATAACTGTGATTTAAAACAAATTTACCGATTCTGGTTGTTCCCGTTCTATCAAAGGCGACACACCCGATTTGGTTAGCACCTGGAACGATGAAATCTCCACAGGTAGCAGGATATAAAGCGATAAGTATTTCCGGTGCGATACCCAGAGCTAAACCTAATGGCATAAGAGCCGCAACGGTAACTGCCGGACTAAAAATAACAGCAGAAAAGCAAAATAATACAACACCAAAAAGAAGTGGGGCTGTTTGTACCATTCCAGAAAATAATTGAATGAATTCAGGCTTATAGGCATCAAAGAATGTGCCTGTCATCCAGCCAACACCGAATACGCCAATGACGCCGATTAATCCGGCTTTAAAAACAGAACCGGATGCTAACTGGTCTGAAGGAACCTTGCAGAACAGCATGATTATGCAGGCTGTTGCGAGCATGATCATTTGAATAAGCATAGGCGTAGAAAGACGCTGAATCGTACCATTTATATCCCAGGAAGGTAAAAGTGAAGTGGCTGAACCGAGGAACATAACAGTCGCAATTCCAAGTGCGAATAAGATAAGTCCTTTTTTTGCGCTGGCACTAGGTGTATATTCTTTTTCAGCACTGTGAAGAAATTGATATTCACCAGCAGCCACGCGCCGTTTAAACTCAGGATCATCCTCAAGTTCTTTACCGCGTTTGAAAACGGAAATACAGCCACAAAGTAATGCGATAAAAAATGCTGGTATACTGATACTTAAAAGCTTAAGAGGGGTTACACCGGAGCCGCCTAATATTCCAAGCATTCCTGCTGTTGCAGCACTCATCGGACTTGCCACAATTGCAATGCCGGCAGCTATTACGGACATTGCGATTGGCCGTTCAGGGCGTATTTTTGCTTCGGCAGCTACTTCGGCAACTACAGGATATACAGAAAATGCTACATACGTTGTTCCGCAAAATATACTAAAAATAGAACAAATAAGAGGGCCTAAGAAGGTTATAGCACTAGGTTTTTTTCGTAAAGCTTTTTCTGCTAAACGTACAAGCATATCAAGTCCGCCGGCTGCTTGCAGTACACTGACACAAGCAATGACAGCCAATATGATAAAGATAACATTTGTTGGTGGAGATGAGGGCTGCATTCCAAAAATCAAGACAAGTATAGTTACTCCGACTCCGCCGGCTGCGCCAAGTCCAACTCCGCCATATCTGCCACCTACGGCAATGCAGACCATTACAATTAGTAGTTGTATCCAATAAATGGTCGTCATGGGATAATCTCCTTTGCTTTTTTATTTTATATATTTTAAATATTCAAAATATATAATGAACAGAAAGTGTTATTCTATATTTATAAGGTTTTTAGCTATTTCAATTTGATTTTTAAGGGTGTCTGAAGCAGTACCGCCATAGGATTTTCTAGCTTTTATGCAAGATTCAAGAGTAATTGCTTCATAAATATCGTTGTCAATTTTAGTATGAAAAGCATGCAATTCTTCAAGACTAAGTTCTTCAAGCATTTTGCCGTGCTTAATACAATAATTTACAGCACCGCCAACGATACCGTGTGCTTCGCGGAAAGGTATTCCTTTTCGTACTAAATAATCGGCCATATCAGTTGCATTGGAAAAACCTTTTGCAGCAGCGGCACGTGTTCTATCAGTATTGATTTGCATTTTTTCTATCATTGGAATAAGTATTTTAAGACTGGACATAAGCGTATCCATCGAATCGTAAACTTGAGCCTTGTCTTCACTCATATCGGTATTATAGGCAAGTGGAATTCCCTTCATAATGGTTAACATTGCCATAAGATTTCCATACATTCGGCCACTCTTACCACGCATTTTTTCTACAACATCCGGATTTTTTTTCTGTGGCATAATACTGGAACCTGTACAAAAATCATCAGAAAGATCAATGAACTTGAAATCCTGACTGGAAAAAAGAACAAGTTCGTCAGCAAGACGAGTTAAATGCATAAAGCACATTGCAGCTGCAGCAGTAAACTCTACCATGTGATCACGGTCACTGACGGAGTCGATGCTGTTTTCGGTAGGTCGTTTAAAACCAAGTTCTTTTGCTGTAAAGTGTCTGTCGATTGGAAAGGTTGTGCCAGCTAAGGCAGCTGCGCCTAACGGACATTCATCCATTCTCCGATAAAGGTCGCTGAATCTTGTAAAGTCACGGCGCAGCATCCAGAAATAGGCCATGATCCAATGAGAAAGAAGAATAGGCTGTCCTGTCTGAAGGTGTGTGTAGCCGGGCATTATAGCAGTTATGTTTTCTTCAGCTTTTTTTATTATTTCTTTTTGTAAATCTTTTAGAATCGCCTGTATCTCTTTTATGGTAGAGCGCATTTGCATTTTTGAGTCTAGTGTTGTTTGATCATTTCGACTTCTTGCGGTATGCAGTTTACCACCGACATCACCCACAAGCTGTGTCATCCGTTTTTCAACTGCCATGTGAATATCTTCATCAGCCGTTGAAAAAACAAATGTACCTGCATGAATTTCTTTTTCTACTTGCTTTAGCCCTGTAATAATTTTGTCTGCATCTTCTTTTGAGATAATGTTTTGCCGGGCAAGCATCGTAGCATGAACAATACTGCCTCTGATATCGAAGGGTGCCATTCTTGGCTCGACCAGGATGGAAGCGGTGTATTCTTCCACGAGTTTGTTTGTAGGTAAATCAAAACGACCACCCCAAAGCTTTTTTTCTGACATAATAAAATCCTCCTCATAATAGTAAGATTATTTTGCATAATTATAGTAACATTAACGTTTAATTATGTCAATAATAAACATTAATTGTCGACAAATAAAAGTGGTATTATTAACGAAAAGATAATTTTACAGACAAAAAATCCATCGGTTTTATCGATGGATTTTACTATTGCAGTAGGATGAATTTTTTAAATAACCAATAGATAAATCCTGAATAAAAAAGTAATCAGGATTCTTCTGTTTCTAAAAGATGTTCCCGCATGAGGTCAGCAGCTTTTTTTGCATTCCCGTTTTTAATGTATAAAAGAATACGTTTTTCTTTTTCGGCGGTGTCTATAAAATATTGGCGATCACGTGAGGTGAGAGCACCGCTTGTCTTTTCAAAATAAGTTACGAGAACACCGGAAAATACCTGAAGCACTCTGTTTCCACAAGCCTTTAATAAGAGTAGGTGAAAATCTCTGTCGTATTTATCTGCGTCCATAGGCGAATCCGCATTTTCAGCTAGTTTATCCAAAATATTTTCCAGTTGTGTCATCATAAGCGGTGTTACCCGGCGCGTAATCAAAGGGATTATAGCACATTCTACGAGTATTCTGGCTTCGAGATATTCGGAAGCGTCAAAGCTTGCTATATCAAACTGTAATTTTAATTGATCGTTTATTTTTATTTTGTCAGGGGCCTTTAAAATACTTCCTCTTCTGGGGGAACGGTCCAATGCACCCATTTGAACCAGCACGCCTAAAACCTGTCGTACTTTATAACGGGAGACGTTGAACCGTTTGGCAAGGGCTTCTTCATTTTCTATATGACCATTGTTGTTTTCGGCAGTTTTTATTAAATATGCATTAACTTTTTCAAAAAAATCTTTATCCATAGTTTCTCAGTCGCATGGGGTATTGATAGAAAATCGTTCATTTTATTTGGGATCAGCTGGTAAGGAGATAATTGCTGTCATTCAATGAACAAACATTCGTCAATACGTCTAGCAGACAACGTTTCCCCCTTTTTTATGAGTTATTGTTTTACCGTAAAGCAGAGACTATAAATTTAATTCCAGCCGAATTATTGTCTTTTAATATTACACGTAATATAATAGACAAATATATAGCATTAATATAATTATTTTAAGGCTTTTGTCTGATAATTGCAAGCGTGACTATATTTATAAAAGGAGGGAAAAGATTTTATGTTCTGGATACAATTAGCAATAATAGTAGCGTGTATTGCGGTAGGCGGTCGCTTTAGCGGAATAGGGCTCGGCGCCGCAGGTGGCTTTGGTCTGGGCATTCTGACATTTGGTTTTGGGATGGCCTTGGGCGATCCGCCGATAAGTGTTATTTTAATTATTATGGCAGTTATTACGTGTGTATCTATACTGCAGGGAGCAGGTGGGCTGGATTTTTTAGTGGCTCTTGCGGAAAAGATACTTAGGAGACGACCAAGTGCCATAACTTTTCTTGGGCCATTTGTTTGCTATTTTTTTACGGTAATCTGTGGGACATCCTATGTGGCGTTTTCGGTATATCCTGTTATAGCGGAAATAGCAATAGATGCCAAAGTAAGGCCGGAACGAGCGATGTCTATGTCGGTTATCGCTTCAAATATGGCGATTCCTGCCAGTCCGACAAGTGCGATCACAGCTGTAATGATAGGCATTACGGCTTCGCTGGGAGTTACACCTATTCAGATTTTACTAGTGACACTTCCTGCCTGTTTTATAGGTGTTCTTGCTGGATGTTTTTTTGTATATAAAAGAGGTGCAGAACTGGAAATAGATCCGGAATTTAAGCGTCGTGTTGCTTCGGGGGAATTTAAGGAAACGGTTGATAGAGAAAAGAAATCATTACATAATGTTAATCGTCAGGCAAAAATATCTTTAGGTATATTTATTGTCAGCATTCTTGGTATTATTCTTGTCAGTTCTTTTCCGGCGATGCTTCCTAAACTGGGCCCTGCCAGTAAGACAATGTCTATACCCTCATTGCTGGAGGTTGTTATGTTTTCAGCGGGTGCCCTTATTATGGTTATTTGTAAGGTTCCAAGAGATCGGTTGGACTCTGGGTCCGTATTTAAAGCGGGACTTGTAGGTGTTGTTGGGATTTTAGGCATTTCATGGATGACGGATACTTTTTTTGGTGCGCATTCTGAACTTATTACAGAAATGTCGGCTAGTGTTCTTGTCCAATACCCGGTGCTGTTTGGCGTAGCACTTTTTGTCGGGTCAATGATTCTTTACAGTCCGGCCGCTACAGCAGTTACGTTGATGCCGCTTGGCGTAGCTTTGGGGTTGTCTCCTGCGATGCTTATAGGTCTGCTGCCTGCCACTTGTGCAGTATTCATTATTCCCGGAGGCGCACAAATCGGCTGTGTTGCATTTGATAGAACCGGGACGACAAAGATCGGACGTTTCGGATTTAATCATAGTTACTTATTACCTGGACTTGTTGCTATGGCAGCTTCCATTATTTGTTCTCTTGCTATTGCGCAAGTTGTTTTTTGAGTTTTGCAATTATTTTATTTAAAATAATAATTGCAATTTATTATCAATGAATAGCTACTCTGGGTTTCTTATACATATAGTAGAGCCTGCTGTTTGATTTTGTGATTTTTATCAAGCAGCAGGCTCTATCTTTGTTTAGTCAAAAAGCTATATATAAATTTTATGGTATATAGCTTTGGAGCTTGTGGGAGTGCAACAGATTGTATAAATTATATTGTTACTGATAAGAACGGCGCACGTGAGCTTTTTGCGTTTTGCATAAAACTGTTATTCTGTATAAATTCTTTTAACAGCAATTTTATAATGTTTTAGTTTGCGATAGAGTGTGCTACGATCTATGCCGAGTAATTGGGCAGCCTGTGAGATGTTGGAATGACAATGCGCAAGGGCCTGCTGGATCGTTTCTTTTTCCGGGGGAAGCGAACGATCTACATTAACTACGATAGCGGTGGGGTCGCGGTCTGTCCAGTATTTTTGCAGAAGATCAAGTGTGATAAGAGGTGTCGGGACAATAATGGCGAGGCGCTCAATGAAACAGCGAAGCTCGCGGACGTTTCCGGGCCAGCGATAATCGTTAAGCGCATGTAAAGCGGCTGGTTCAAGACGGCGCGGACGGTTGTAATGTGAGGCGAAATATCGCAAAAAGTTTTGTGCAAGATAGGCGATATCACCATCGCGTTCTCGAAGCGGTGGAATAAAAATTGTCAGGACTTTGAAACGATAAAAAAGATCCTGGCGAAATTTTTCTTCCTGGACAAGCTGGGAAAGATTCTTGTTTGTAGCGGCAATGATACGTACATCAATTGGAATATATTTATCATCACCGAGACGCATGACCTGCCGTTCTTGTAAGACTCGCAATAAGCGGCTTTGTCCATAGGCATCCATTTCGGAAATTTCATCAAGAAAAATAGTCCCATGATGGGCCATTTCAAAGAGTCCGGCCTTGCCTTTGTGACGGGCACCAGTAAAAGCACCATCAACATAGCCAAAAAGCTCACTTTCCAATAATGTGCTGGGCAGGGCGGCGCAGTTTATAGCAACAAACGGGCCGGATTTTCGTGTGCTGGCGTTATGAATACTTTGGGCAAAAAGTTCCTTGCCTGTACCGGATTCACCCATAAGAAGCACAGTCGCATCGACAGGCGAAAATTCCTGGGCGGTGCGTTTTGTTTCGGCAATTTCCGGTGAGATACCAAGAATGTCAGTAAATTGATAGGTTGCAATAAATTTTTTTGTAAGAACTTCATTACGGATTTTTATTTCCATTTCCTGGATTTGTGTAATATCCTGTGATGTAAGGACTGCACCAACTACTTTTTCATGAACAAGAATGGGAATAATATTAAGGTTGATCCAAAGGCGGCCAACCTTAAGAATTTTATCAGTGATTTTTTGACCGTTGACTAAACAGGAGTCAATAAAAGGCAGGCATTGATCAAAGGTGTTTTTTTCGAGAAAAAGGTCAATGGTCTTCCCTAGAAGTTCTTTTTGTGTGTGTTGGAGAAAATGTTCGGCAGCAGGATTGACAATAAGAATGGTTTTTTGCTGGTTGATACTAATGATTCCTTCCCGCATGGTGTTGACGATGGTTCGAAACTCTTCCGTCCGTTTTTTTTCCTCTTCACGGGCAAGCATGATTTTTTGAGCAGAAAGAAACGCTTCACGTAAAGCAAACTCGCTGGATTGAACAAGCTGTGTACGAAAGCCGCGGCTGGATGCATAGGCAATTGCACGGGCTCCGCCCATAACAATATCGGTATCGGTAAGGACAAGCTGGTCGATGGAACGCTCAATATCGTCAGCGGTTTCAAGTTGTATCATCTTAAGGTCAATATTCAGAATCCTGGCAAGGCGACTAATATCATGTGCCATATTGCCAAAGGCAAGATACGTCACGCGAGGATGGGAAATCCCTGTGATTTTTTTTGCTTCATAAAAAGCTTGTGCCAGGTCTTGCCCAGTGACGTTTATTTCAACAATTGGAATATGGATATTGGATTTGAGCATGATATAAGAGGTGCCATAGCGCGAAATGAGAACATCGATATCGGTGTCTTCTAAAGAGCGTGCAAGTTCTACAGCTTTAATAAGCTGGGCAAAATAAAAATTGGTATGTTCAAACAGTCCCAGCTGAGCAGCCATTTTTTTACTGTTTTTCAAAAGTATAGGATCTGGAGCAATAAAAGCAATCTTTGGCATAGAAAAGTCTCCCTGCATATTATTTGTGGTAAAAGCAACAAAAGTTGCATCATTTGTTGCTTATTATACCACAGAATCATTTGCATAATAAGAAAGATTCAGCAAATTCAAGCTCTTTTGAGTTGGCACGGAAGTTGCATTATAAATATACAGGAAGTGGGTACTCCATGTATAATAAAACAAATGAAAGGTGGGGAATCAAATATGGATAAAACAAAGCAGCAGGAAAAACCATTATATATAAAAATCGCAGCAGAAGACAATGTGGCAATTATTGTCAATGAAGGCGGTCTTGATAAAGGGACAGTGTTTTCTTCAGGCTTGAAGCTTGTAGAACATGTTCCGCAGGGGCATAAAGTTGCTCTTGTAGATATTGGAGAAAGAGATAAAATTATCCGTTATGGACAGATTATAGGTTACGCGAAGGAAAATATTGCTTGCGGCCGCTGGATTGATGAAACAATGGTGTATTTGCCGGAAGCCCCCCTGCTGTCACAAATAAAAAAATCAGAAGATTTAATAAAGACAGATGTGCCAAAACTTGAAGGCTATACGTTTTTGGGCTACCGCAATGCGGATGGCAGTGCAGGGATACGTAATATCTTTGGTATTCTGCCAAGCGTCCAGTGCGTTGTCGGTGTGCTTGAAAAAGTTGTTGAGCGTTTGAAAAAAGAAGTTCTGCCTAAATATCCATATGTAGATGATATTGTTATATTAAATCATAGCTATGGTTGTGGCGTTGCAATCAATGCACCGGAAGCGAAGGTGCCAATCCGGACATTGCAGAATTTGGCGATACATCCAAATTTGGGTGGCGAGCTTTTGCTTGTTGGTCTTGGCTGTGAAAAGCTCCAGCCAAATAGACTGCTGCCAAAGGGAAGAAAACATACTATCGTCGTTTTGCAGGAAGAACATGGCTATGCCCAAATGATCGATACGCTTATGAGAGAATCAGAAGAATGTCTGGTTCGTTTGAATAAACGCAGGCGTGTGTCTTGTCCGGCATCTGATCTTATAATTGGATTGCAATGCGGCGGCAGTGATGCATTCTCTGGTGTTACGGCAAACCCGGCAGTTGGGTATGCGGCAGATCTTTTGGTCCGTACGGGGGCAACCGTCATGTTTTCAGAGGTGACGGAAGTACGCGATGCAATTCATTTATTGGTTCCTCGAGCCAAAGATCCGGCTACGGCGGAGAAGCTATTAAATCAGATGAGCTGGTATGATCATTATTTAGAGCTTGGCGGAGCTGATCGGAGTGCTAATCCAGCTCCGGGAAACAAAAAGGGTGGATTGGCAAATATCGTGGAAAAGGCATTGGGGTCGATTGCTAAATCCGGGTCAATGCCGATTGCTGGTGTGCTTGAACCGGGTGAAAAAGCCGAAGATAAGGGACTTTTATATGCGGCAACACCAGCTAGTGATTTTATTTGCGGAACAATGCAGCTGGCATCGGGTATGCATTTGCAGGTATTTAGTACAGGACGCGGTACACCTTATGGTCTGGCAATGGCACCCGTAATCAAAGTGTCAACAAGAAATTATTTAAAAGATCAGTGGGCGGATCTTATTGATATCAATGCGGGCCGTATTGCAACAGGTGAGGCAACTATTGAGGCGGTTGGCAAAGAGATCTTTGAACTTATTTTGGCAGTTGCCAGTGGTGAAAAAGAACCGTGGGCAGAGCATTGGAAATTTGCTAATGATTTGTGCGTCTTCAATCCGGCACCTGTGACCTGATTTTAAAAGGACTATAGAGAAAAATACGATAAAAGGAGAGGTTGTTATGCTGGAAGTAAAAGGAGTTATCCCACCATTGATTACACCAATGGATATGGATGAAAAAGTAGATGAAAAGGCACTGTGCCGGCTGATCAATTATGTAATTGACGGAGGTGTGCATGGAATTTTTATTATTGGCAGCACCGGAGAATTTTATGGATTAAGCTTTGAGGAAAAGGCGCGCATTGTTAAAGTTACAATGGAGCAGGTGGATGGCAGGGTTCCGGTATATGTCGGTGCCAGTGCAATTACAACAAAAGAATGCATAAAACTTGCACAAATGGCAAAGGATAATGAGGCGGCGGCAATTACAGTTCTTACACCGATGTTTATTACGCCAAATGATCGCGAACTCTATGATCATTTTAAGGCGATTGCCGAAGCCGTTGATATCCCCAATATTATTTATAATAATCCAGAGCGTACGGGTGTTAATATGTCGGCACCTTTGGTAGAGCGTTTAGCAGATGTGGACAATATTATTGCGGCAAAAGATACAAGTGGTGATATGACGCTTACAGCAGAATATATTCGCCGGACCAGAAAAAAGAACTTCAGCGTTATGGCTGGCCGCGATACGATGATTTTGGCTACACTGGTTTATGGCGGTACGGGCTGCGTTGCCGGTACAGCAAATGTTGTACCAAAGCTGGTTGTTGAGATTTATGATAAATTTATGGCGGGGGATATTCCGGGAGCACTTGATGCACAATATCGCTTAGCACTTTTCCGCAACGCTTACAGCCTTGGCAGTTTTCCGGTTGTACCGAAGGACGCCTTAAATATGCTTGGTGTGAATGTTGGACATCCGATTCGCCCAATTCAGCATATGACAGAAGAAAACAAAGAAAAACTACGGAAAATACTTATCGAAATTGGAGCATTAGAGTAGAGAACTAAAAGAAGCAAAATATAAAAGATAAAGTACTTTGAGGAGGAATTGTTTATGAAAAAGATTGGATTTATAGGATTAGGAATTATGGGAAAACCAATGTGCAAAAATCTTATAGCAGCAGGTTACAAAGTCATTATATCAAATCATCATCCGGCAACAGCAAAGGAGTTTTTGGCTTTAGGTGCAGAAGCTGCCGAGCTGCCAAAAGAAATTGGAGCGGCCAGTGATATTGTTATTACAATGCTGCCAAATTCGCCGCAGGTAAAAACTGTAGCTCTGGGAGAAAATGGCCTTATTGAAGGAATGAAAAAAGGCAGTATCTTGATTGATATGAGTTCAATTGCACCACTTGTCAGCCGCGAAATTGCAGCAAAGCTTGCGGCAAATGGCGTAGAGATGCTGGATGCACCTGTCAGCGGTGGTGAACCAAAGGCAATTGAGGGCACGCTTTCTGTTATGGTTGGTGGAAAACAGGAGATTTTTGATCAGTGCTATGACCTTATGAAAGTTATGGCCAGCTCTGTCGTTCGCACCGGTGATGTTGGTGCTGGAAACGCAACAAAACTGGCAAATCAGATTATGGTTGCTATTAATATTGCCGGAATGTCAGAAGCACTTGTACTTGCCAGTAAAGTTGGTGTAGATCCGGAACTCGTGTATAAAGCGGTCCGCGGCGGGCTTGCTGGCAGTACCGTTCTTGATGCAAAGGCACCGATGATCTTTGACCGTAACTTTAATCCGGGCTTTAGGATTAATCTTCATATCAAGGATCTCAAGAACGTATTGGAAACATCACATGAAGTTGGCGCACCATTGCCGCTTACGGCAAGTGTCATGGAAATCATGCAGGCACTGAAGGTTGATGGTCATGACAAAGAAGACCATTGCAGCATTGTAAAATACTATGAAAAACTGGCTAATATTGAAGTGAAATAAATGTTGTAGAATCTGCCGCTATTCCTGTAGAAAGTGCGTTTTTTGCAGGAACGGCAGAGATTTCTTACAAATTGTCAAAATAGAATAAACAAACTATTTATTTGGAAATGTTTTATTTATAGAGAAAACACTAAATTTGAAACCAATCAGAAAGGATTGTGTTACTGTGTCAAATACACCCATTGTTACAGAAATGAAAGTTATTCCGATTGCCGGACATGATAGCATGCTTTTAAATCTTTGCGGAGCACATGGACCTTATTTTACCAGAAATTTAGTAATACTTAAGGATAATGCAGGTCATACAGGCTTAGGTGAAGTACCAGGTGGTGAGGGAATCCGGCAGACGTTGGAAAAATCAATTGAACTTGTCGTAGGAAAGTCCATTGGTCGTTATAATGAAGTCTTAAATTGCGTTCGGGCTACATTGCTTACAAATAAAAAGGGAGGTCCGACGGTCACGATTCATAAAGTAACTTCGGAAAGTGAAGCAAAGGTTCTT
>JBAYAD010000037.1:0-15404 GCA_041669965.1 Selenomonadaceae bacterium | reverse complement strand
TGCAGGTGGTTACACTGCGCAATATGCAGCTTTACTATAGGAAGTGCGAGGTCGTGCAGGATGGGAAGAAATATGAGCTGCATTTCTTTAAGATCATCACGGCCGAAAGACTGCTTATACAGACCATTGCGAACAGTTTGATTTATACGAATTTGCTGGGGTTCCTCATAGCACTTATTGCAGGGTTTCTTATAAGCCGGCGAATTCTGCAGCCGATACGAACGATTACAAAAGCAGCGCGGGCCATAGAGATAACGGATCTTGATAAACGCATTGAGGTATTGCCAACACATGATGAACTGGCAGAACTGGCAGATACGTTTAATCATATGCTGAATCGAATTCAAAATGGTTTTGAGCAGCAGCGGCGCTTTGTATCCGATGCGTCACATGAGCTTCGGACACCAGTGACCGTTATCAGCGGCTACTCGGATATGCTGAGTCGCTGGGGCCGGCGGGATGAAGCTGTGCTTGATGAAGGAATTGCGGCAATCAAGTCAGAAGCTGTTGATATGCAGGGGCTGATTGAAAAGCTGCTTTTTCTTGCACGAACAGATCAGAAACGACAGGTATTGCATAAGGAACGTACTGATATACAGGAGCTGCTTGAAGATGTTGTGAAGAAAACGCAGCTTATTGCAAAGAAGCATCATGTTGTCCTTGCTGCGCATGTATTTGCTGAGGTTTATGTGGATGCTATTGTCATGAAGCAAATGCTGCGCATTTTCCTTGAAAATAGTATCAAGTACACACCAGCAGGTGGAGTGATTACCGTATCGTCTTCATTGGAGAATGGCCAACTGAAGATTGTTTTGCAGGATACAGGGATTGGTATTTCCAAAGAGAATCATGAAAAAGTCTTTGACCGTTTCTATCGTGTAGATAGTGCACGTACGAAGGAAGAGGGCGGTGCTGGAGGGACCGGACTTGGTCTTTCGATTGCAAAGTGGATTGCTGAGCAGCACAATATTGTGCTGGATCTTGAAAGCGATCTTGGCAAGGGAACAAAAATTATATTGACGGTTCCTTTGTATAAAGAATAGCGGCGGTAAATCTCACATATAATGCTGTCTTGTGTATGTGGAGTAACTATCATAAAATTAAAAAACCTGCTCAATGCAGCTGATTTAGCAATACATTGAACAGGCTTTTTTAGTGGTCGTATTGAAAAGAGAAATAAGTGTGGTTTATTTACAAACAAGAACTGGACAGTGAGAGTGGTGAAGCACATACTGGCTTACACTGCCGAGCAGCTTCCCCCGAAGACCGCCAAGCCCACGCGTACCCATAACGATGAGCTCTGCATTGATTTCCTTGGCGTAGTCGACAAGATCGTTTGCCGGAGAGCCGGTTTTCATTTTGCTTGTGTAAGGGATGCTGGCTGGGACTGTTTCCTGTGCATGTGCGAGTATTGTCTCGCCGAGACGTTCATTGGAAGCAAGAATTTCATTGAGCAGGTATGAATCGATGGCAGCCTGCTGAATGTCATTGATGTAAATAAAGGATAGCTCTGCATGACATTTGCCGGCAATGAGTATAGCCATTTCAACGGCATGGCTGCTGGATTCAGAGCCATCAACAGGAATAAGAATACGGGTTAAGTTATCCATAAAAATCCTCCTCTTACATATAGATGAAAAGTGTTATGTCTTATCTCTATTTTAGAAGAAATTTATAGAAAAGTAAAATGATTTTTGGAAGATTTTGAAAAAACAGGATAAAAAATGACAGAAAATGAATGCAGTTTTTGTTTGGTTAGTTGACTGTAGAGTTATATGTTGTAGAATATAAGTATTATGACAAAAAATGAGGAGAAAAAAATGAAGGTTCTTGTTACGGGAGTTACGGGACAGCTTGGTTTCGATGTGATGGGTGAGTTAAAGCGACGGGGCATTGAATGCCTGGGGGCAGGGCACGCTGATTTTTCGCTTACAGATTTTGCTGCGACGAGGAATTTCATTGATGCGTATGGACCAGATGTTGTTGTTCATTGTGCGGCTTATACGGCTGTGGATAAGGCAGAGAATGAGCCGGAACTTTGTGCAGCCGTAAATGATGCGGCGGTACGGAATATTGCGGGGGTGTGCCGCGATAACAGGGCAAAGCTTGTCTATATTAGTACGGATTATGTATTTTCTGGTGAGGGTACGGAGTTTTATGTGCCGGAAGCGCCTAAGGCACCACAAAATGTCTATGGGCGGACGAAGCTTGCGGGGGAACGGGCCGTGCAGGAGATTTTAAAAGAATATTTTATTGTTCGTATTTCCTGGGTGTTTGGAAAAAATGGAAAAAATTTTATAAAGACGATGCTGCAATTGGGGGAAACACATAAGGCACTGACGATTGTGGATGATCAGGTTGGTTCACCAACGTATACCGTTGATCTGGCAAACCTGCTCGTTGATTTGGCAGCAACGGAAAAGTATGGTGTCTATCATGCAACGAATGAAGGGGTTTGTTCGTGGGCAGAATTTGCCAGAGAGGTGTTTTATCAGGCAGGATTGAATGTAAAGGTTACGGGGGTGCCATCGTCAGCGTATCCAACGCAGGCGGTACGACCACATAATTCAAGGTTGAGCAAGAAATGCCTTGCAGCGGCAGGATTTGTTCGGCTGCCTGTATGGCAGGATGCTGTGCGGCGCTATTTGCAGGAGATTGGGCGATAAACGTGTTTTTGACAGATGATGCCGTATTTACGGTACCTGAAAAAATAAAGTTTGGTTTGACAGGCGAATGAATTATATTTATGATAGTATTATTATGTAGTGATTAAAAGATTTACATAAGTATGTTTTTGCAGAAGTTTTCAGGGCTTTTGCTGAAGCGGCAGAGGAGAGGTGTCGAAGATGAAGGTTTTAGTTACAGGAGGAGCCGGTTTTATTGGGTCGCATTTGGTACGTAAACTTGCAGCTGAAGGCTGCGAAACTGTTGTTATAGATAATTTAAGCATAGGTGTCAGGGAAAATTTACCTGAGGGTATTTCGCTTTTGGAAATGGATATTTGCAGCGATACACTGGATGAGATTTTTGCTGTGGAACACTTTGATGCAGTTGTACATCTTGCCGGACAGACGATGGTAGATGTATCAGTGCGTGAACCGGGATTTGATGCGCGCCAGAATATCGGTGGTACGATAAGTGTGCTGGAAGCGGCACGCAAGAATGGTGTAAAGCGCGTGATTTTTGCTTCGACAGCGGCGGCTTATGGTGATGTAAAAGAAGAGAATCTGCCAATTAAAGAGGCAATGGAGCTGTCTCCGATGTCTTTCTATGGCTTGAGTAAGGTAACGATGGAGCATTATCTGGAGCTCTATCATAAAATTTTTGGTCTTGATTATGTTGTGTGCCGCTTTGCAAATGTCTATGGTGAGCGCCAGGGTGATGGTGGTGAAGGCGGTGTTATTAGTATTTTTACGAAGTGTATTGCAGCAAAACAGGACATCACGATTTTTGGCGATGGGGAGCAGACGCGTGATTTTGTTTATGCAGGTGATATTGCGACAGGTATTTATGCGGCACTTTGCACGGAGCAGGTAAATGCGGCTTATAATCTGAGTACACAAACGGAAGTAAGTCTGCGGGAGCTTGTAAATATTCTTAGCAATATAGCTGGTCGTAAGATCGTGCCAAAGTATGGCCCTGAACGTCAGGGCGATATTTATAAATCCATGCTGTCGAATGCAAGGGCAAGGCGCGGACTTGGTTGGAAACCAATGGTGCCTCTGGAAGAAGGCTTGAATCGAACCTATAGGTATTTCGTGAAATAAGAGATACAGGTCATCATAAAGGGGAGTGCCGTATAATGTGCACTCCCCCTTTGAGTTGAATTGAACTGTTCTTTGATGATTTATTCTTTGATCATGAGTGCCATGAAGATAAGATTGTCAGTGGAAGAATTGTTTTCAATACTGTGACCCTCACCATTTGGACAGTATGTGGTGTCACCAGCTTTGATACCAATTTCTTTGCCGTTATCGTTGTAAAGGCCTGAGCCTTGCAGAATATAATAGGTTTCGGTATTGCCATGGTGCTCATGGTAGCCAATGGAGCAGCCGGGTTCAAGTGTTACTTGTGCATAAAGATCACATTTATTGTTCAGTTCTTTTTCACTGAGAAGTGGTTCAATAATAACGTGGCCTTTTCCACCTGATTTTTTTTCTACGTTGAGAATTTTTTTGTTGATCAATACTGCCATGTTGGTCTCTCCTTTAAATGTATGATACGATATATTTAAGGATTTCTATATAAAAGAAAAGATTCCTTTTTTGTTGAGATGAATTTGGTGATTTTTATGAGATTGAAGCCTATAGAAATATCATACTGGATATTGAGAGGGAAATGTAATGATTTATTTGTTGAAATTTGGTGCAAGTTTTGTTTTGCCGCCAGGTATTTTTTTTGTGGCTTTTACGGTGCTTGCTGTTTATTGTTGGCGAAAGCGTCAGAAAAAAATTGCCGGATATATTTTGGCAGTTACGTTTATTTTTTATCTTTTTTCAACGAGTCTTATGTCGGAGTATTTTCTTGGCAGGCTGGAATCGGTTTATGAGCCGCCGACAAATCCACAAGGGGATGTTATCATCATGCTCGGCGGTGGGGCGATGCAGGATACACCAGATGTCGATGGCATTGGCACTCTTTGCGGCAGCCCGGCAAATCGGCTGCTTACAGCCGTGCGTTTACAGAAAAAGCTTCAGGTGCCAATTCTTTTGACAGGCGGGCAGGTATATCGGGACAGTGGTAAGGAGGCGGCAATTTCCAAACGCATTTTAGTAAGTCTTGGGGTGGAGGAAAAGGATATTCTCATTGAGGATAAGAGTCTTAATACACGGCAGAATGCGGAGTTTTCCAGCCGTATTCTGCGTGAATATGGGCTTACGCAGCCAATTCTTGTGACATCGGCGTTTCATATGGAGCGTGCTGTCCTGAACTTTACGAAGGAAAATGTGAAGGTTGTGCCATATCCGTCAGACTATATGGTGAATCGTACGCATGTGTTTCATTATACAAAGCTTATGGCACAGTCGGGAGCACTTGTTGGTAATGTGATGGTACTGCAGGAAAAGCTTCGGACATTTGTTACACGATATTTTGAATGAGCAGATGATAAAAATAGAGAGACGCAGAGGTGTACTATGACAAAGAACTTAACAGAAGGGAATCCGGCAAAGCTGATTTTCTTTTTTACGATGCCGCTTATTGCGGGTAATATATTTCAACAGCTTTATGCGTTTGTCGATACGCTGCTTGTAGGACGTTTTCTGGGGGTAGATGCACTGGCCGCGGTTGGCTGTACGGGAAGTCTTATGTTTTTTATGATCGGGTTTGTTATCGGGCTTACAACAGGATTCTCTATTTATACGGGACAGCGTTTTGGGGCAAATGACGAGGAGGGTGTGCGCCGGAGTGCTGCAGCCTGCGTTGTACTAAGTATTGTCTCGGCAATTATATTGACGGTGTTTGGTACGCTGCTTTGTCGGACTTTTTTGATCTGGATGCAGACACCGGCGGAAATTCTCGATGATGCGACGAAATTTATCAGTATCGTTTATGGTGGAGTTTCGATTACGGTTATGTTTAATATGTTGTCGAATCTCATTCGGGCACTTGGTGACAGCCGGACACCACTTTATTTTATGATACTGGCGACGGTTATTAATATTATTTTGGAAGTGCTCTTCATTCTTGTATTTGAATGGGGGGTTTCCGGAGCGGCGGCTGCAACGGTAACGGCACAGCTGATATCAAATCTTTTTTGTATGCTGTACATAGTGAAGAAATTACCGATTCTTCATATCAGGCGGGAAGACTGGCATCTTTCAAAGAAATTCCTATGGGAACATCTTAAAGTTGGTCTGCCAATGGGGTTTCAGGCTTCGATCATTGCAATTGGGGCGATTGTTTTGCAGATTGCATTGAATAATCTGGGTCCGGTTGCTGTGGCAGCCTACGCAGCGGCACAGAAGGTTGATGCTGTTGCTGTAATGCCAATGATGTCTTTTGGCATGGCCATGGCAGCCTATACGGCACAGAACTATGGGGCAAAGAAGATTGATCGCATTGAAAAGGGTGTAAATCAATGCATCCTTATGTCAGGAACGTTTAGTATTCTGGTTGGACTTTTTAATATATTTTGCGGACCGTATATCATGCATATGTTTGTTGGTGATGGACAGCAGCAGGTTATTGATTATGGTCAGATGTATCTTACAGTGAATGGCGTCAACTATTTTGTTTTGTCACTGCTTTTTGTCTATCGCTATACACTGCAGGGATTGGGACAAAGTATGGTACCGACGATTGCGGGAATTGTGGAGCTTCTTATGCGCGCTGGGGCAGCAATTGTCCTTGTGAATTATTTTGGCTATATTGGCGCCTGCTTTGCGAATCCAATGGCTTGGATTGGTTCCTGTCTGCCGCTTGCTGTGGCATACTATATGACGCGCAGAGGACTGAGGAAGTCTTATGCTAAGGTATACAGCAAGGCATAGCAGTGGTGATGATGAAAGAAAAAAATCCTTTATAAAGGGATTTTTCTTCTATATAACGAATATATACAAGATTCATAAAATGATAGCAGGAGAGTGAATGGTATGGAATTAAGCAGAAAAGGTTTTGGTGCATATGATATCCGAGGGAAGTATCCGACGGAGGTCAATGAGGAGATTGCATATCGTATAGGGCGGACTTTTGTTGAATTGTTTGAGGCAAAGAAAGTAGCTGTTGGTCATGATATTCGTTTATCGGGACCATCCATTCGTGATGCGCTTGTTCGCGGTCTTACAGAAATGGGTTGTGATGTTGTCGATATTGGACAGTGCGGTACAGAAATGATTTATTTTGCCACAGCACATTTGAGGCTGGATGGCGGTATTATGATAACGGCCAGTCACAATCCGAAAGAATATAATGGGATGAAGCTTGTCCGTAAGGAAGCGCGTCCAATCAGCAGTGATACAGGACTTAAGGATATAGAAGAAAAGGTTATCACTGGTGTGTTCGCTCCGGTCAACGGACCGAAGGGTTCTGTTGAAAAAATCGATATTATGGCAGATTATATCAAGCATTTGCTTACTTATGTCGATTTGAAATCATTGAAGCCGCTTAAAATTGTTATGAACACAGGAAACGGTGCAGCTGGCCCGATTATTAATGCAATTGAAAAGTATTTACCGTTTGAATGTATTAAGGTCTACAACGAACCGGATGGTAATTTCCCGAATGGTGTACCAAATCCAATCTTACAGGAAAATCGAGAAGCTACGGCAAAAGTCGTACGGGAACACCATGCAGATGTTGGAATTGCCTGGGATGGTGATTTTGATCGCTGTTTCATGTTTGATGAAAAGGGCAGCTTTATTGAAGGGTACTACATGGTGGGATTTCTGGCAAAGGCTTTTTTGGCAAAGAACAAGGGAGCAAAGGTCATCTATGATCCGCGTCTTGTTTGGAACACGATTGAAATTGCTGAAGAAATGGGTGGAATACCCGTTATGTGCAAGAGCGGGCATGCGTTTATCAAGGATCGTATGCGAAAAGAAAACGCAGTCTATGGCGGAGAGATGTCAGCACATCATTATTTTAAGGAATTCTCTTTTTGTGACAGCGGCATGATTCCATGGCTTCTTGTGCTTGAGCTGCTTTCCAAGGCAGGCAGGCCGTTATCGACACTTATGCAGGAGCGTATGGAACGTTACCCGATCAGTGGAGAAATTAACAGTAAGGTACAGGATGCAAAGGCTGTACTTGCAAAAATTGAAGGACTTTATGGTAAAACTGGAACGGTGACAAAAATTGACGGGCTTAGTATTGAGTATCCTGAATGGCGGTTCAATTTGCGTATGTCAAATACGGAACCGGTTATTCGCCTGAACGTTGAAGTCCGCCAGGATAAGAAACTGCTCAAAGATAAGACTGACGAACTTTTGAAAATTATTCGCGGATAAGCAGCAGGAAAAGAAGAGGAGGAGCAGGTAGTCTATGCAGAGAATTCGTAAGGCGATTATTCCAGCAGCAGGACTGGGTACACGTTTTTTGCCAGCCACAAAAGCACAGGCAAAAGAAATGCTGCCAATCGTTGATAAACCAGCAATTCAGTTTATTGTTGAAGAAGCAATTGCTTCGGGTATCGAAGAAATACTTATTATTACGGGGCGGAATAAACGCTCAATTGAGGATCATTTCGATCGTTCACTGGAGCTTGAGATGCAGCTCAAAGCACAAGGGAAATATGAAATGCTCAGTATGATTGAGGATATATCAAATATTACAGTTCACTTTATTCGTCAGAAGGAAGCCAGGGGTCTTGGTCATGCTGTGCTTTGTGCACGGCAGTTCGTTGGCAATGAACCTTTTGCTGTACTTCTTGGCGATGATCTTGTTGATGCTAAAGTGCCTTGCCTGGCACAGCTTATGAATGTTTATGAGGATCTTGGCGGAAGCGTGCTTGGCGTACAGCGAGTGCCGGAAGATAAGGTGTCAAGCTATGGTATTGTAAATCCGCGAGCGGTGAAACCGAATATCTGGCAGGCACTTAATCTTATCGAAAAGCCTGATGCTGGGGAGGCTCCATCTAATCTTGCTGTATTAGGACGTTATATTCTTGATCCGGAGATTTTTGAAATTTTAGCGCATACTACACCAGGCCGCGGCAATGAGATTCAGCTCACCGATGCAATTTGTGAGCTTGCATCAAAGAAACCAGTCTATGCTTATAACTTTTATGGCCGTCGCTATGATATCGGCGATAAAGAAGGGTTTCTTGAAGCAACGGTAGAATATGCACTTAAACGGCCGGAGCTTCGGGAACATTTTATGACCTATTTATTGCAGTCTATCGGACCGATGCTTACAAGGGAAGATAAAAGGACAAATGAGAACAAACAAGAATAAATCGTCTGCGTTTTGGTAAAAACGATAGGAAAACTGGTCTTAACAGCCAAACATCCACATGATATAATATAAATTGTATAGTGAAGGTACATTAATATGATGGAAAAATAGTAGATATGAATCGAGGGTGTTAAAGAATATGAGTTTAAAATTGAAGTCTGGTTTTGTATTTGATTATGATAATCTTTTTGGTGAAGGCAAGGTTACAGCAGAAGATCTTAAGGCTTATGAAAAAGATTTAAAAAAAGCCCATGAAGCAATGAAAGTTATGCGTGATACGGGTGTGATTCGTGAACATTTATCGAAGGATGGTACGCCGGAACGGGTTCTGTTCAGCCAGCTGCCTTATATTGAAGAAGGTCATCTGAACTCACCAAAGTCCATGGCACATTTACAGGAACTGACTGATTCAGTAAAGAATCGTGTTGATGCTGTTGTATCACTTGGTATTGGTGGGTCCTATCTTGGCAACAAGGTGCTTTTTGATGTTCATTGCGGTGAGTTTTGGAATAGTAAATCGCTGGAGGAACGAAAAGGTTTTCCAAAGATTTATTTTAGCGGTAATAACATAGATCCACGCAGAACAAATGATCTTATTGCCCATTTTGAAGCTGCGGCAAAAGTTACAAAGTCTCATGCAAAGCGCACATATCGTGTGATGCTGCTTGTTATATCCAAGTCGGGTGGTACACTTGATACAATGTCAAATTTCATGGTTATCTATGAAGCACTCAGGAAGAATCCGGAGATCGAAGTCGAAGTCGTAGCTGTAACGGATCCAAATGAAAAGAAGCCTACACTTTTGAAAAAACTTGCGGTTGAAAAGAATTGGCCAACGTACAGTGTTCCAGATGGTGTTGGCGGACGATTCTCGATTTTTTGTGAAGTTGGACTTACACTGGCAGCCTGTATTGGCTTTGATATTAAGGCTTTTCTTGATGGTGCAAAAGATATGGATAAGGTCTGTCAGAATGAAGATTTGTGGCAGAACCCGGCAATGCTCAATGCCGCACTCAAGTTTATTGCTTCGGAAAAATACGGTCGTGACATTGAAGTTATGATGTCCTATGGTGATTATCTGAAATCTGTTTCCGAATGGTATGTACAGCTTTTGGCTGAATCACTTGGCAAGCAGTTTAATAAGGAAGGCAAGGAAGTCTGCTATGGCAGAACACCGATTGTTGCAGTTGGAACGACAGATATGCATGCACAGACACAGCAGCATCAGGAAGGTAAATTGAACAAGATTGTACAATTCATTCGTATCGAAAAGTGGAAGAATGATATAACGATTCCAAATGCTTTTCCTGAAGCCCAAAAACTGTCGGATATTTCTGGTGTGACAATGGGACAGGCACTTGAGGTTGCTCGTCAGTCCAATGCTGATGCGCTTGCATCGAATCAGCGTTTTAATGCGCTTTTCAGTCTGCCGGAGCTTACGCCTTATCATCTTGGGGAGCTTCTCTATATGTTGTCGATGTCCATTGCCTATGAGGGTGAACTTGCGGATGTAGACGCATTCAATCAGCCAGGTGTTGAGGCCTATAAGAAGATCATGGGACCGAAACTTCAGGCGTTGAAAAAAGAATAGGATAAAAAGATACAGCTCTGTAATTCCCTGGGAAGGGCAGAGCTGTTTTGTCTATACTGAATTTATGCAATATTCCAACGAATTGAGGCGGTCGTATGCAGGCTGAATGGCAAAAGTTTTGGCGGGAACCAAGAAATAGAGTGCTTTTTCTTGTTTTTTTGCTGCTTGCCGGCTATGCAGTTTTTATGCAGGTGACATCGGCGACAACTTCTTTACCAGCAGAGGTTGAACAGGTGAGGGAACCTATGGCAGCTGCTGCAGAAAAGTCAGAAAAGCCGAAGCGGGTAAAGGGGGCAGAAAAAGCGGAAAAAAACAGTGTATTACAGGATCCCTTTCACATACAGCATGCTGCAAGACAGGAGGCCGCGGAGCCGCTTGCAAGAATGAAGCCAGTTGTAAAACAGGAGCAGGTAAGATCTGGAACTGCAGCTTCCGGCAGAAAGAAGACGGAGCTGCATCTTATGGGTGTTTTACAGGGAACGAATCGTTCAGTAGCGCTTCTTGTGTTCAATGGGAAAAAGGTATCACTGGCAGTCGGTGAATCTATTGATGGTTACAAACTTGAGTCAGTAGAACGGGAGTGTGCATATCTTACAGGACCAGATGGTGAAATGATACTGCATCTGGGAAAATAAGAGGAGGAAATCAAGGATGAAAGGTTTCTGCATAATGCTTTTTTGTATTTTGTTTTGGCTGCCGCCAGTACCGGCGAACGCACTTTCTCTGAATGTTATGAATGGTGATGTGCGTGAGGTATTGTCATCGCTGGCAAGTCTTGGTGGTGTAGATATTATTTTGGAAGATGCTGTGAGTGGTACGATTACATTGCAGCTTAATGATGTAGAGCTTGATGATGCACTTGAACTAATTACACGGGCAAATGGACTTGTTTATGAGGTACATAACAATACGATTGTTGTTGGTACACAGAAATCGCTGGGAAAAGGTTTTAGCAGCATGCATGTATTTCATATTCAATTTGCGGATCCCGATATTTTATGTAATGCCATAACTTTATCGCTTGGAGAAGAAGGATTTGCGTCTGGAATGCAGAATATAAAAGGTGGAATAGATTTAAAGGAAAAAGAAGTAAAACAAAAGGAACAGGCGGGAAGTAATCGATTACTTGTCGACAGAGCAACGAATTCGCTGCTTCTTTATGGTACGAATACAGAGGCAGAAGCTGCTCAAAAGCTTCTAGAGAAGCTGGATGTTCCGACAAAGCAGGTATCGCTGGAGGCAAAGGTCATTGCAATTCAAAAGGATGCGGCAAAGAAGCTTGGCATTGAATGGGAATGGTCAAAGCTGCCGCAATCACCGGAATATACAACGACGTATGAGTCAGTTCGCCATTCTGTAAGGAAGGCGGACGGGTCCTATACGACGGTGACGGAAGATGTTCCGCGGACAACGGTTACGCGGTCCTTGGAAAATGGAGAATCTGTACCCGGAGTTATAAGTTTTGGGCATGGCCCGGAGGGGCATCCTTTTGAATTTTATTATGCAGCTAAACTCAATGCGCTTATTACAGACGGCAAGGCATCTGTTCTTGCCCGACCCAATATTACAACACTGCAGGGAAGGGAAGCTGTAATAAATATAGGTGGTGAAGTGCCAATACCAACGATATCGACAACGAACAGTACAGTAACGACATCGGTTGTGTATAGAGAATCAGGGATTATTCTAAAATACATACCAAGGGTGAATGCAGATGGTTATATTACAGCAACAGTACATACGGAAGTTAGTTCGCCGCTTTATGTAGAAGAAGTAAAGGCGTATCGCTTTCAAAAGCGTTCAGCAGATACAACGGTTCGTCTTCGGGATGGAGAAACGATGGTTATTGGTGGACTTATCGGCAGTGAGGAGTCACGAAGTTTAAGTAAAATTCCTTTTTTGGGAGATTTGCCGATTATAGGACAGTTTTTTCGTAACGAAAAAAATAGTAAGTCAGAGTCAGAAATTATGATATTTTTAACGGCAAAAGTTGTGGGATAAAGTTTTATAAAAGGGCAAAAGGAGAAAGTATGGCAATCAAAATATTAATTGCTGATGACCACGCATTATTGCGTCAAGGCATAAAAAGAGTATTGAATTTTGAGGAAGATTTGGAAGTCGTTGGTGAAGCTGAAGATGGGCAGGAAACTTTAGTGCGTACGCTTGTGTTACAGCCTGATGTTTTACTGCTGGACTTGAATATGCCAGGACTTAGCGGACTTGAAGTAGCGCGTCAGCTGGCTACAACGAAGACAAAGACAAAGATCATTGTGCTGACAATTCATGATAGTGATAATTATGTATTGGAACTCTTGAAGAATGGTGCACTTGGCTATTTGTTGAAAGATGTAGAGCCGACGATGCTCATTAAGGCAATCCATGTGGTAAATGAAGGCAATGCGTTTGTTTATCCCAAACTTGCTGAGCGACTTTTTGGTGGAATGAATGAAGATGATGATATCAATGAAAAAGCTCGGGAAATGTGGCACAAGAACAGGTCAGAACGTCTTACGGCGCGCGAGACGGATGTGCTTTCATGCATTGCTAAGGGCTTCAGCAACCAGGATATTGCGCAAGCTTTGTTTGTAAGTGAAAAAACGGTCAAGAACCATTTGACAAATATTTTTCGCAAACTTAATGTAAATGATCGTACACAGGCACTTATCTATGTACTTAAGCATAAGATCATGACATTGGAATAGTAAACCGAAGCAGAGGCTGTCATACTGAGAAATCAGTGTGGTAGTCTTTTTTTGTAATTGTTGCCCATAGGAGAAAATACTTGTATAATAGTTTATGTATTTTCTTGGTTTTGTGGTGAAAAACATGGAAAAATTCTGTACTCTGGTATATAATAAAACAAGATAAAATGAATGACATTCGTATTTGATACATATTCATTGTTCAAAGAATGAAAGAATGGAGTGAGACACCTGAATGTATCCGATAAATCTTTCAATTAAAGGAAGACGATGTGCTGTTGTTGGCGGCGGGAGGATCGCACAGCGCAAGGTCAAAACGCTTCTTTGCGAAGGCGCCGCTGTTGTTGTGATTGCGCCGCGAATTACAGAAGAAATCAGCACATTGCATGATGAAGGAAAGATTATTTGGAAGAAGGCAGTTTATACAAAGGGGAGTCTTCAAGGCTTTTTTATCATTATTTGTGCAACGGATGATGCGGCAGTAAATGCGGTGGCAGCAGCCGAGGCAAAGGCGCTGGGGGCACTTGTAAACGTTGTAGAACCATCTGATCTCAGCAACTTTATGGTGCCGGCACAAGTACGGCGTGGTAATCTCCTGCTGACTGTATCGACAGGCGGCAGGAGTCCGGCTTTTTCCCGGCAGCTTAAGCATGAGCTTGAGCTGTCTTTTGGTGATACCTATGGTATATGGCTTGAAATATTGGCAGGACTTCGATTGGAGATGAAGGAACGGCTGGAAAACAGCTGTAAACGGGAAGAGTTTTGGCGCTATGCACTTGATGCACATTTGCTGGAATTGGTGAAGCAAGGTAAATTTGAGAAAGCGGAGGCAGAGATAAGAAATGCAATTAGTAGTTTTGGGACTGAATCATAAAACTGCACCGGTAGAAGTCCGGGAAAGATTTTCTATAGCAAAAGAAAATATTTGCAAAGGGCTGCGTCATCTTGATGAATATGAATCAGTTAATGAAGCAGTTGTGCTATCGACTTGCAACCGCAGTGAAATGTATGCTGTTGTTGATGATATTAATATAGATTTGCCGACAATTAAGCAGTTTCTTTTTGATCTTACGGGAAATGAAGAATGTATTGATGACTATTTCTACTGCTATGTGGACAGTGAATGCATAGAGCATCTTTTTCGCGTAGCATCAAGCCTTGATTCACTTGTCGTAGGTGAGGGGCAGATTCTGAGTCAGGTAAAACAGGCCTATGCACTTGCACGCGAAGAGGAAACGACGAGCACGGTACTTAATACGCTGTTTCATCGGGCGATTGCCACAGGCAAGCGTGTTCGTACGGAAACACGTATTGCGTATAACGCTGTATCGGTAAGTTATGCAGCAGTCGAGCTTGCTAAGGAAATATTTGGCAGTCTTATGGCATCGAGTGTGTTGATTTTTGGTGCAGGCAAGATGGCTGAGCTTACGGCACAGCATCTTGTATCAAAGGGAGCACAGAAAATCTATGTGGCAAACCGCCATATAGAAAAGGCAAAAGAACTGGCTGCTCGTTTTGATGGAGAGGCTATTCCTTTTGATAAGGCGTTTAAGAAGGCAGTCAATGCGGATGTTGTTGTTACTTCGACGGGGGCACCACACTATGTAGTCAAGCCATGGGAAACCCAACAGCTTATGACGAAGCGGAATGGTCGTCCACTTGTCTTTATTGACATTGCTGTACCGCGCGATGTTGATCCGGAAGTGGCAGACATCAAAGGTGTAAGTCTCTATAATATCGATGATCTGGAAGCTGTCGTTGATGAAAATATTAAGGAACGCAAGCATGAAGCAAAGCGTGCAAATAAAATCGTGAAGGAAGAGTCTGCTGCACTTATAAATAAATTTCAGTATCTTTCTTTTCGGCCGCTTATGGCATTGCTTTCAGAGAAGGCGGAACGCACGCGCCGCCGCGAGGTAAAGCGGGCTATGACGAAGCTTCCAAATCTTACGGAAGAAGAACACAGGGCAATGGAACACATGACAAAGATGATTGTTCGGAAGCTTTTGCGTGAACCAATGACGAAAATCAATTCTGCTGCAGGAACGGAACAGGAGCAGTTTTATATCGATGCAATGCGCAGTTTGTTTAAACTTGATACGTTAGGAGAGGCAAAAACAAGTGAAGAAAGACACAATAATTATCGGTACGCGCAGCAGTAAGCTTGCGCTTTGGCAGGCAGACTATGTCGCGGATTGTCTGCGAAATAAATATCCCGG
>JBAYAD010000036.1:0-15512 GCA_041669965.1 Selenomonadaceae bacterium | reverse complement strand
GTGCTTTAAGCGGCATAAGAACTCTTTCGTCGGCATCATTTGCCAAAAAAACACACATTACATTGTCCTTATTCACGCTTTTTGTAACTTGTTTAACGCCAATCACTTTCGTGGCATCTTTTAGTGTTTCAAGCGTCATTTGCTTCACTCCTATATCACCAAATGAATGCTTTTTTCAGGCACTCATATATAATATCATCTATAAAAACTAATGTCAACACCTATTTTATCAACTTGTTATTACACACGCTGCCTGGTGTATCATATTGCTTTTTGGACAAAAAATATGTTGAGGTAGCAAGTAGATTTGGCTTACCCCAACATTTATTATTTTAAATAATTTATTTGCCCTTCGTATCCGTTACAAGAAGATATACTTTCTTCATCGTATCTACTACATTTTCCTTTGTAAAACCAAATTTCTTAAAAAGTATGTCCGCTGGTGCAGAAGCACCAAACCCTGGCATGGTTACTGTTGCACCATCAAGACCGACATATTTACCCCAGCCAAAATCAGAAGCAGCTTCAATAGCAACTCGAGACCGTACAGACGTTGGTAAGATTGTTTCTTTATAGGCATCTGACTGTTGTTCAAATAAATCCATACATGGCATACTAACAACACGAACATCAATATTTTCTTTTATAAGCATTTTTTTCGCTTCAACAGCTAATGAAACTTCTGAACCACTCGCAATAAAGATACCATCTGGTACAGTCTTTATGGAATCTGCCATAACGTATGCCCCTTTAAGCGCTTCCTTACTGCTCCCGTCAAGCTGAGGCAGATTCTGGCGCGTAAGCACAAGTGCTGTCGGTACCGTCTTACTCGTAAGAGCAAGATACCATCCAGCTGCTGTTTCCGTAGCATCTGCCGGACGAAATACATTGATGTTTGGCAAAGAACGAAGCATTGCCAATTGTTCAACCGGTTCATGTGTAGGTCCATCTTCACCAACACCAATACTGTCATGTGTGAAAACATACGTTACAGGAATTCCCATAAGTGCAGCTAAACGAATCATCGGTTTTGTATAATCGCTAAAAACAAAGAATGTTGCAATATACGTTTTAAGACCACCATGCAATGTAATACCATTAGCAATTGCAGCCATCGCAAGTTCTCTTACACCAAAATGAAGATTTCTACCAGCATAGTTGCTTTTATTAAAATCACTTTCATCATTCATATGCGTCTTATTTGAAGGTGCAAGGTCAGCACTGCCCCCAATAAGATTCGGCAGCACATCTTTAATACGATTAATCATTGTCCCAGAAACATTGCGTGTTGCTTGTGGCTTATCTTCATAAGCCCAAAAAGATACATCATTTAAAAGAGCTTTTGCATCAATTACACCATAGAACTTATCCCAAAGCACTTTACACTGTGGATATTTTACAACGTAGTCAGCAAAGAGCTTATTCCATTTTTTCTCGGCAACTTCACCCTTTTTAGCAAGTTCCTTATAATTTTTATAAACTTCATCCGGTACATAGAATGGATCCTGTTTAGGCCACTTAAGATTTTCTTTGAGCGCCCTGACATTATCTTCACCAAGCGGCTCGCCATGAGCACTTGCCTTACCCTGTTTTGCTGGACAACCGTAACCAATCTGCGTTTTTACTGTAATGAAAGATGGCTTCGTCGTATCTGCCTTTGCTTCTTCAATTGCTCTGCCAATTGCAACAATATCATTACCATCTTCTACTGTAATCGTCTGAAAACCAAAAGCTTCCATACGTTTTTGGACATTTTCTGTAAAAGCAATATCCGTGCTGCCTTCAATTGATATCTTATTACTATCATAAAGAATAATAAGCTTAGAAAGTCCCAGCGTTCCTGCAAGTGAGAAGGCTTCAGAAGAAATACCTTCCATCATGCAGCCATCACCGCCTAGAGCAAATGTATAATGATCAACAACCGAAAATCCCGGTTTGTTAAAAGTTGCAGCGAGATGTGCCTCCGCCATCGCCATACCGACTGCCATCCCCATGCCTGCGCCAAGCGGGCCAGTTGTTGCCTCAACACCGACTGTATGCTTATATTCCGGATGACCCGGCGTAAGTGATCCATCCTGACGAAAATTCATCATATCTTCTATAGTAAGTCCATAGCCAAATAAATGTAATAGAGAATAAAGCAGTGTTGAACCATGCCCTGCGGAAAGAACAAACCTATCTCTATTTTGCCATTTTGGATTTTTGGCATTATGATTCATGTGATTTGCCCAAAGTTCATAAGCCATAGCAGCACTGCCAAGCGGCAGCCCCGGATGACCAGATTTTGCCTTCTGTACTGCATCAGCAGCAAGTACACGAATTGCGTTTACGCTCATAATATCAACATTGCTCATTTAATCAATCTCCTCTTAACTATAATTTCATAAAATAACTTAATACAATTTAATGATACATGATTTGATAACAAAAGTACAGATTTTCCCAGCAAATATATTTTTTACTAATCATTTGTAGTAAGTTCATTTAATTTTTTTTAAATTTCTAATAGACCTTCCGCACAGTCAAAGTCTGTAATCAAGATATTAATGTATTCACCAGCTATAGCTCCTTGAACTGCATCTACCTTATGGTTACCACTGGCAATACCTACTCGGCGACTAATCTTTTTCATTTCTTCTATTGATATTCCAGCAACACGCTCATTAAATTCTTTAAATTTATCCATATTACCCTTTTTATCAAAAAAACGCAAAGCAACATCACCCACGGCGTCATTTTTTACAAAATCATCTAAAACTTCGCTATCAATATAGCCAGATTCCCATAAGGTTGAATGTTTTATATTCGACGTTCCAATTGCCATTAAAACCATATTTAGTTTATGGTAGACGTCAAAAATTTTTCGAATTGATTTTTCTTTTAAAAAACCATCCAAAACATTTTTATCCGAAAAAACTGCTGGTGAAAAAAACTGTATGCAGTTCCCACCAAATATTTTTGCAAATGCTCTGACAAGGTAATTTGAATGAAGATCCAATCGACTTTCACCAACACCGCCAATAATTGGCACAAATGTACAATGAACATCTTCTTCACGTGAATGCTGCGCACGTACTATATTCTGCAAAGTCATTCCCATTGTCACACCTACATAATCATCATCTTCTAAGACTCGTGATAAAAAGTCAAGGGTTCCTTCTCCCAAGCTTGAACGAATATGCAGCGTCCCTTTTTCCAATGGGCTGCTTCGTACAATAATAACCTCTTTTAAGTTGAATTTTTTTTCCAATTGTCGTTCAAGACTTCCATATGTGGCCTCACTCGGATCATTTACTTCGATACGAACAATTCCTTGCTCTCTTCCCAATTTTATCATTCGTGAAATTGTTGGTCGTGAAATCCCCAAGTCATTACAGATTTCCTGTTGGTTTTTATTATCCTGATAATACAAGCTACAACATTTAAAAATCAACCGTGGATCATCCACAATTTTCTTCATAAAACACACCTCTTATGGTCTTTTTATTTCTTTTTTATACGTATTCACTATTTTTTACAGTATTTTTACTTTATCTATCATCTTTTATTATCCTCTATATTTTCAATTAAAACAATATGATTTAAACGTATTTACGACTTTCTACAAAACATTTTGTATATTATAGAATCACAAAGTCCCAGACAAACGGCATCACCGTTTGTCTGGGACTTTGTTTAAAATCTCTTATACTTTTATAGGTTCTTTTGTTGCTATCAAATCTTCTTTTGAAATCGTTGGCTCAAAAACTCTGATATTACGATAACGACTCATACCAGTACCCGCTGGAATAAGTTTACCAATAATAACATTTTCTTTGAGACCAATAAGAGGATCAACTTTTCCCTTGATCGCTGCATCTGTCAAGACACGTGTTGTTTCCTGAAAAGACGCCGCCGAAAGGAACGAATCCGTTGCCAGTGATGCTTTTGTAATCCCTAAAAGGATTGGTCTTGCAACAGCCGGTTCTCCATCAGCTTCAATTGCTTTTGTATTAGCCGTTTCAAATGTATTAATATCAATATACTCGCCTGGTAAGAAATCTGTATTGCCAGATTCCTCGATTTTAACTTTATGGAGCATCTGACGAACGATAACCTCAATATGTTTATCGTTAATTTCAACACCTTGTGATTTATATACCTTCTGTACTTCATAAACAAGATAACGCTGTGTATCTCGCAAACCACAAACACGCAAGATATCATGTGGATTGATAGAACCTTCCGTAAGCTTATCACCCGGATGAAGCATCATTCCATCTTTAGCAATAAGACGTGCGCCATACGGAATAGCATATTCACGTGCTTCGCCATCTTCCGGCTGAATGGTAACTTTCCGCATGCCTTTTGTATCCTTAACTTCAGCCTTACCCTCAATTTCACCAATGACTGCATGGTGCTTTGGTTTACGTGCTTCAAAAAGTTCTTCAACACGCGGCAAGCCTTGTGTAATATCATCACCAGCAACACCGCCCGTATGGAATGTACGCATTGTAAGCTGTGTCCCAGGTTCACCAATAGACTGTGCGGCAATAATCCCAACAGCTTCACCAACATCAACCTGTGTCGCATTTGCAAGATCACGGCCATAACACTTAATGCACACACCAAACTGTGATTTGCATGTAAGTACACTGCGAATCGATACTTTTTCACGTACCTTACAAATTTCATCAGCAAGATCCTCATCGATTGTCTGGTTAAGTAAAGCCACCTTTTCTCCTGTTTCAGGATTTATAATGTCTTCTGCCGCTACACGCCCAACGATACGATCTTTAAGGGATTCGATAACGCCGTTCCCCTCTTTAATTGCCTCAACTTCAATACCACGTATATTATTGTTACGAACTTTTACTTCTTTGGCATCACTTGCAAGAATTGCCTCTATATATTTTTCTGTAAGAGGTGTACTTGCTGGTACAATTTCTATATCTTTACTATCACATACAGAATCTGTTGTATTCTTTCCCAGCATTTCATGAATCATTGACTTACGAATCGCTGCACGAACATTTTCTTCGGGAGCCCCAAGTGTAATAGTTTCTGATACCATAGCATTGCTGATAACGGCTTCTGTTGAGACAGAAGAACCACGGACAACAATTTCTGCAACACCATGTTCCCCAATAGACTTAAGTTCTTCTTCCCCTAAAGCCGTATCTTTTGCAAGAAGAACTTCACCCGTTTTCGGATTTAAGACATCTGCACCAAGTATCCGAGCCTTAAGTGTGTCACCCAATACTTCAATTGCATGTATTGACGAAGTAGCTAGTCTAGCACGTTCACGTACAAGATTAATACCAACAACATCACAATCTTCTTCCCGTACGATGACATCCTGTGAAACATCGACAAGACGACGTGTCAGATAGCCAGAATCGGCTGTTCTAAGTGCGGTATCAGCAAGACCTTTACGAGCACCATGCGAAGAAATAAAGTAATCCGATACCGTTAATCCTTCACGGAAGTTTGCCTTAATCGGTAAATCGATAATTTTACCAGATGGATCAGCCATGAGACCACGCATACCAGCAAGCTGTCGCATCTGCTGCTTACTACCACGAGCACCCGAATCAGCCATCATATAAATTGGATTGAATGGATCCATGTTCTTCATCATAGCATCTGTTACATCGTCTGTAGCTTTTGTCCACAGCGTAATAACCTTATTATAGCGTTCTTCATCTGTAATAAGACCACGACTGTATAGACGTTCAACACCATTGACGTCTTTTTCCGTTGCTGCAAGAATTTCTTTCTTTTCCGGTGGAATAATAATATCTGAAATAGCTACGGTCATACCTGCAATACAAGCATAATGATAACCAAGATTTTTCACACCATCAATGACTTCTGCAGTCATGCTTCCACCAAAGTGTTTATAACATTCTGCAACAAGTTTTCCAAGTTGTTTTTTATCCATAAGAATCCCAAGGAACCACTGATCATTACCTTCATCTTTATGATAATAACGAATTTCCTTTGGCAATATCTCATTGAAAATCATACGTCCAAGCGTCGTCCGGACAAGACCATAGCCTTCAATACGAACCTGAATTTCTGCCTGCAGAGAAAGTTCTTTCTGCTGATAAGCAAGCAAAGCTTCATTGATTCCTGTACAGATCTTACCTTCACCAAGCGACCCCGGTCTAATGATCGTAAGGTAATAAGAACCAAGTACCATATCCTGTGTTGGAACAATAATCGGGCGACCATCTTTTGGTGCAAGAATATGATTTGCTGCAAGCATGAGCACACGTGCTTCTGCCTGTGCTTCGGCAGAAAGCGGTAAATGAATAGCCATCTGATCACCATCAAAATCGGCATTATAAGCTGTACAAGCCAATGGATGAAGTTTTAATGCCCGTCCTTCAGTAAGGACTGGTTCAAACGCCTGAATACCAAGCCTATGCAGCGTCGGCGCACGATTAAGAAGTACCGGATGTTCCTTGATAACTTCTTCGAGCACATCCCAAACTTCCGGACGAACACGTTCAACCATACGTTTTGCTGATTTGATATTATGGGCAAGATCTGCATTTACAAGTTTTTTCATTACAAACGGCTTAAATAGTTCCAATGCCATTTCTTTTGGTAAACCACATTGATGCAACTTCAGTTCAGGACCTACAACGATAACAGAACGACCAGAATAGTCGACACGTTTACCAAGCAAATTCTGGCGAAAACGGCCTTGTTTACCTTTCAGCATATCACTGAGGGATTTTAGCGGTCTGTTTCCCGGACCTGTTACAGGACGACCACGGCGGCCATTATCGATAAGAGCATCGACAGCTTCCTGCAACATACGTTTTTCATTCCGAACAATAATATCTGGTGCCCCAAGATCAAGCAACCGTTTTAAACGATTATTACGATTAATTACACGACGATAAAGATCATTAAGATCTGACGTTGCAAAGCGGCCACCATCAAGCTGAACCATCGGACGAAGCTCAGGTGGAATTACCGGAACAACATCCAAGATCATCCATGATGGCCTATTTCCCGACTTGCGAAATGCCTCTACGACTTCAAGACGACGAATCGCACGAATCTTACGCTGACCACTTACTTCCTTAAGTTCTTGACGAAGATCCGTATTCATCTTTTCAAGATCAAGCTCTTCGAGAAGTTTTTTTACCGCCTCAGCACCCATGCCGACTTTAAAAGCCGCACCATACTTCGTGCGATATTCACGGTACTCATTTTCCGTCAAAAGCTGCTTTTTCATAAGCGGTGTATCTGCCGGATCAAGAACAATATACGAAGCAAAATAAAGCACTTTTTCAAGAGATCGCGGTGAAATATCAAGAATTAGCCCCATACGGCTCGGAATTCCCTTAAAATACCAAATATGAGATACCGGAGCTGCAAGCTCAATATGTCCCATACGTTCACGACGAACTTTAGAACGTGTTACCTCTACACCACAGCGATCACAAATAATACCTTTATAACGAATTCTCTTGTACTTACCACAATGGCATTCCCAATCACGCGTTGGTCCAAAGATTTTTTCACAGAACAGACCATCACGTTCTGGTTTGAGTGTACGATAATTAATTGTTTCTGGCTTTTTTACTTCACCATAAGACCAATCTCTAATCTTTTCCGGTGACGCAAGCCCTATTCGCATTGAATCAAAATTGTTTACATCCAACAAGGGGGTGTCACTCCCTTCTATTTTTCAGAGTCGTCGCCGACAATATCATCAATATTAATGTCTGCGACTTTATCAGTATCTTTCTGATGTACTTCTGAATTCCCCATGTTACCAAGTTCTGCAATGATATTATCATCATCTACAGGCTGCTCAGTTTCTCCATCATATGTTTCCGCTGAAACGGGCTGCTTAACTACCGGCTTGTCCTTATTAGGATCTACCCCCGTGACATCAATTTCCAGCTCTTTCGCTGTTTCATTAATGTCATCATCCGTATCATGGATCATGATTTCTTTAGCGTCTTCAGAAAGCACTTTTATATCAAGTCCAATACTCTGTAATTCTTTAATAAGTACCTTAAACGATTCCGGCACACCCGGTTCCGGAATGTTTTCGCCTTTTACAATAGCTTCATACGTCTTAACACGGCCAACAACATCATCAGACTTAACTGTTAAGATTTCCTGCAGTGTATATGCGGCACCATATGCTTCAAGTGCCCAAACTTCCATTTCTCCAAAACGCTGCCCACCAAATTGAGCTTTACCACCCAATGGCTGCTGTGTAACAAGCGAGTAAGGGCCAGTCGAACGCGCATGGATCTTATCATCAACAAGATGATGAAGCTTCAACATGTACACACAACCAACCGTTACAGGGTTATCGAATGCGTCCCCGGTACGACCATCATAAAGAATTGTCTTACCATCATCGCGAAGCCCTGCTGCACGAAGTGTATCAAAGACTTCATTTTCCTTTGCACCATCAAAAACTGGTGTAGCAATATGAATTCCAGCCACATCCGGTTTTGGCATACCGTTCTTATCAAAATCATAGCCAATATCCCGCAGTCTTTTTTCAACCTGAGGATCACCTGCTTTGATCTGCATACCAAGTGCGCGCACAGCCATACCAAGATGCGTTTCAAGTACCTGCCCTATATTCATTCGAGATGGTACCCCAAGTGGATTCAAAACAATATTAACTGGTGTACCATCTGGCAGGAAAGGCATGTCTTCTTCACGCATGATACGTGATACAACCCCTTTATTACCATGACGACCAGCCATTTTATCGCCAACAGAAATCTTACGTTTCTGTGCAATATAGACACGAACAAGATGATTTACACCTGGTGGAAGTTCATCATTGTTTTCACGACTAAATACTTTTACATCAACAATTTTACCAGATTCACCATGTGGTACTCTAAGCGAAGTGTCACGCACTTCGCGTGCCTTTTCACCAAAGATTGCCCGTAAAAGCCGTTCTTCAGCTGTAAGTTCAGTTTCACCCTTTGGCGTTACCTTGCCAACAAGAATATCTCCTGGCCGAACTTCAGCACCAATACAGATAATACCAGTATCGTCAAGATCACGCAAAGCATCCTCTGCAACATTTGGTATATCACGTGTGATTTCTTCTGGTCCAAGCTTTGTATCTCGAGCATCGCATTCATATTCTTCAATATGAATCGAAGTATAAATATCTTCCTTTACAAGCTTTTCACTGAGAAGAATAGCATCTTCATAATTATAACCTTCCCATGGCATAAATGCTACGACAATGTTATAACCAAGAGCAAGTTCTCCATGATCTGTTGCCGGACCATCAGCGAGCGGCTGTTTTTCAGAAACCCTATCATTTTTATAAACAATAGGTAGTTGGTTAATGCATGTCCCCTGATTAGAACGAAGGTATTTCTGCATCTTATAAATGTCAAGATCGCCTTTATCAGTTCGTATCTGTATCTGATCCGCTGTAACCTTCGCTACAACACCTGCACGCTTCGCAAGCAGCATAACCCCGGAATCGCATGCAGCTTTATATTCCATGCCTGTTCCAACAAGTGGAGCCTGTGTACGCAAAAGAGGTACAGCCTGACGCTGCATGTTAGCCCCCATAAGCGCACGGTTCGCATCATCATTTTCAAGAAAAGGAATCATTGCTGTTGCAATCGAAACAACCTGCTTTGGTGATACATCCATATAATCGACACGATCACGCGGCATAAGTAATGTTTCTTCATTATAGCGTGCTGTTACACGTTCTTCAACAAACCAATCATTATCATCAAGTTTTTCATTGGCCTGAGCAATAATAAGCTCATCTTCTTCATCCGCTGTAAGGTAACGAACATCTTCTGATACACGCTTATTAAGTTTATCCACCTTACGATAAGGTGTTTCCATAAACCCAAAACGATTAACACGAGCATAATTCGATAACGATCCGATAAGACCAATGTTCGGGCCTTCTGGTGTTTCAATCGGACACATACGACCATAATGAGAATTATGAACATCGCGGACTTCAAAACCAGCACGTTCACGACTCAAACCACCAGGTCCAAGTGCAGAAAGACGACGTTTATGTGTAAGCTCACTAAGCGGATTATGCTGATCCATAAACTGTGACAGCTGACTGGATCCAAAGAATTCCTTAATCGCAGCAACGACAGGACGAATATTAATAAGCGCCTGTGGTGTGATAACATCCACATCCTGAATTGTCATACGTTCCTTTACAACACGTTCCATTCTTGACAAACCAATTCGAAACTGATTCTGTAAAAGTTCACCAACAGAACGTACACGACGATTACCAAGATGATCAATATCATCCGTATTGCCACAACCATCCATAAGATTCAATAAATAATTAATAGCTGCCATAATATCATCTTTTGTAATCGTACGATGATGATATTCTAATGTTGGCGAACAAATCATTTTCATTGCTTTATCTGCTTTTCCCTGCACAAAGACTTCAATAATTTTATTTTCGCCAAAAAGTGCAGCTTCACGAGCATCATCAACTGCTTCCAACATAGATTCATCAATCACTATATCTGTCGCGAGAACAATTTCACCCGTTTCTTTATCAACAATAGGATGTGCAAGCTTCTTACCTAGCAAACGACGTTTCCAGCCTAATTTTTTCGTAAGTTTATAACGGCCTACTGTCGCGAGGTCATAACGTTTCGAATCAAAAAACAAAGAATTCAACAACTGCTGTGCATTATCCACAGTAGGTGGTTCTCCAGGACGAAGTCTCTTATATATTTCTACAAGAGCTTCCTCTTTAGAATCTGTATTATCGCGTTCCATAGTTGTTCTTATCCGAGCATCATCATCAAACAAGTCTACAATAGACGCATTAGAGCCATACCCTAAAGCACGAATAAGTACCGTTACAGGTAACTTACGAGTCCTGTCAATTCTTACAGAAATCACATCATTTGCATCGGTTTCTAATTCGATCCATGCACCACGATTTGGAATTACAGTGGCATTATATAGTTTTTTACCCGTAGGATCAATTGTTTCTCCATAATATGCCCCTGGAGAACGTACAAGCTGGCTTACAATAACACGTTCCGCACCGTTAATAATGAACGTCCCGGTTTCTGTCATAAGCGGGAAATCACCCATAAATACTTCCTGCTCTTTAATTTCACCCGTTTCACGATTAATAAGGCGAACATTCACTCTAAGCGGTGCTGCAAGTGTGACATCACGCTCTTTACATTCATCAATATCATACTTCGGATCACCCAACATAAAGTTTTCAAAAGATAATACAAGGTTTCCTGTGAAATCTTGTATTGGTGAGATATCATGAAAAATCTCCTGTAGACCTTCCTTTAAAAACCACTCATAGGAGTTTCTTTGGATATCCAGAAGATGTGGCATATCCATGACTTCCTTAATTTTGGCATAACTATACCTGGTTCTTTTGCCGACCGGAACAGGATTAAACATTAAATCCTTCACCCCTTAGCCCAATTTGACTCAAACAAACAGAAGTACACACAAATAAACGGAATGATGAAACATTAAAAAGGCAAGGTCCTTCTTCTCTTTAACACCTTGCTTCCATCTTTCCGTCCTATTTTATTATATATTTTTTGTATGTCACTTTCCATTTACATTATATGCGATAGTCAGTCGCATCCTTGTGTAATCGAGAATTAGTACACATTCTGTAGTAAGAAATAATATCACATTTTCATATAAATGTCAAATAAATATTTAAAAATTTATAATAAAAATTAAAGAGTACCCAAAAAGGCACCCTTTAATTTTATCTACTATAGCATTGAAAAAGCTGAATCACTTAACTTCTGCAGTTGCGCCAGCTTCTTCTAATTTAGCTTTAAGTGCATCAGCATCTGCCTTGGAAATCTTTTCCTTGACAGGAGCTGGAGCAGCATCAACAACAGCCTTAGCTTCTTTAAGTCCGAGACCAGTTACTTCACGAACAATCTTGATAACACCAATTTTGCTTGAACCAGCACCAGTAAGAATGACATCAAATTCAGTCTGTTCTTCACCAGCAGCAGCGCCACCAGCAACAGCTGCTACTGCTACTGGAGCAGCTGCAGACACGCCAAATTTTTCTTCCATAGCTTTTACAAGTTCCGACAATTCGAGGACAGTCATGCCTTCAATTGCTTCCATGATTTCTTCTTTAGTCATTATAAATACCTCCAAAATTTTCATTCAATTTTTATTTAGGCAAAAAGTTTCTTAAGCGGACTCTTTCTGCTGACGAACTGCATCAACCACATAAACAGCTTTACGAATAACACCTTGCAATACGTTAACCGTATTTGAAATAGGAGCCTGCATACTGCCAAGAATTTTGGCAATAAGAACTTCGCGAGATGGCAGAGAAGCAAGTTCTTTAACGTCTTCGACATTAATTACCTGTCCATCAACAATCCCAGCTTTAATTGTAAGAATTCCTGTTTCTTCAAGTTTATTTTTCTTTATAAACTCATAAATTACTTTTGCAGGAGAAACTGCATCATCATTTGATATTGCAAGAGCAGTCGTTCCTTCTAAATGTTTTGCAAGTTCATCAAAACCAGCTTCTTTAGCAGCAATACGTGTCATCGTGTTTTTTACTACATGATAAGAAACACCTGCTTCACGCAATTTGCGGCGAAGCTGCGTGTCCTGAGCAACATTCAAACCTTTATAACTTGTTATAACAGCACCTTTGGCATTTATAAGTTTTTCTTTTAAATCAGCGACCATTGCTTGTTTTGCTGAAGTTATAGCCATGAAATACACCTCCTCTCATAATTTAAGGCAAATAAAAAACAGCCTCCGGCTGAAAGACCAGAGGCCGCGAGGTATAACCCACGCTAAAACTCCGACTTCGGCAGGCGGTTTCCCTTTCAATGATAAATATCATACCTGCTGTCTACAGCCCAGTAAAAATGTTATTAATTATTCTATTTTGCCGGATGCTTTTAACGCATTAACCGCAATACCAGGACCCATTGTTGCACTAATCGTAACTGAGCGCATGTACTGGCCCTTAGCAGCTGCTGGTCTTACCTTATTTAAAGTATCAATCAATGTCTGAAAATTCCCCAATAAGTTTGCTGAATCAAATGACGCTTTGCCGATTGGAACATGAACGTTACCAGCTTTATCCGTACGATATTCAACCTTACCTGCTTTGATTTCATTAATTGCGCGTGTAAGATCCATTGTAACCGTACCAAGTTTCGGATTTGGCATTAACCCTCTTGGGCCAAGAATTTTACCCAAGCGGCCTACAGTTCCCATCATATCCGGAGTTGCTACAGCAACATCAAAATCACACCAACCGCCTTGAATTTTCGCAACAATTTCATCTGAACCCACAAAATCTGCTCCTGCAGCTTCGGCTTCTTTCACTTTTTCACCCTTGGCAAACACAAGAACTTTCTTGGACTTGCCTGTACCATGCGGCAGTATCACCGCACCACGAACCTGCTGATCCGCATATTTAGGATCAACGCCAAGACGAACATGAAGTTCAATTGTTTCATCAAACTTTGCTGTTGCAGTCTTCTTTACAAGTTCCACTGCTTCATCAGCAGTATACAATTTATTTTCAATAAGCTTTGCTGCTTCTTGATATTTTTTACCTATTTTAGCCATTTAAAATTCCCCTTTCGTGGTAATAACGGTATTACCTCCCACAAATACAACTTACATCAAGTATTAGTCAACAATTTCTATACCCATGCTGCGAGCTGTACCTTCAATCATACGTGTTGCAGCTTCAACATCAGCAGCATTCAAATCCTGCATTTTGCTTTCAGCAATCTCTCTTGCTTTTGCACGAGGTAATTTTGCAACTTTATTTTTATTAGGTTCCCCAGAAGCTTTTTCCAGTCCGGCAGCCTTCTTTAAAAGGACTGCAGCTGGTGGAGTTTTTGTAATAAATGTAAACGATCTATCCTCAAAAACCGTAATTTCTACCGGAATTATCAAACCAGTCTGCTTCGCTGTTCTTTCGTTAAAATCTTTAACAAAAGCCATAATATTAACCCCAGCCTGACCCAACGCAGGACCTACCGGAGGAGCTGGTGTAGCTTTACCAGCGAGAACTTGCAACTTTACAAGTTTAACAACTTTCTTAGCCATGTTATTTACACCTCCTTACTAAAATTACAATCAAATCTTTTCTACTTGATCATAGTCAAGCTCAACTGTGGTTTCACGTCCAAACATATCCACAAGCACTTTCAGCTTGCTCTTTTCAGAATCAACCTCAGCCACCGTAGCAGCAAAATTTTCAAATGCCCCTGAATTGATATGAACAGCTCGACCTACTTCAATATCAAGCACAGGTTTAAGTGCTTCAATTCCCATGGATTTTAAAATACGCTTTACTTCTGCTTCAGTAAGCGGAATAGGCTTTGTTCCGGAACCAACAAACCCTGTAACACCAGGTGTGTTGCGAACAACATACCATGAACGATCGTTAACGATCATTTCCACTAATGCATATCCAGGGAAAACTTTTTTCTTGGTTACTTTTTTCTTTCCATCCTTCGTTTCAACTTCATCTTCCATTGGAACAACTACATTGAAGATTTCATCTTCCATTCCCATGGAGTGAACTTTACGTTCAAGATTGGCTTTTACTTTATTTTCGTAACCGGAATACGTATGAATAACATACCATTTCTTTTCTGATTCCATCGCTAAGGGACGTTTTCTCCGTCCCTCACCTCCCCAGCCTTCTTATCTTAGAATGATTTGGAACAACCTTGCAAAGACAGTATCACATACCCAAATCAACGCACAGACAATCACTACTGCAATAAAAACGATGCAGGTGTAAGAAATAAGTTCTTTTCTGTCCGACCATGATACTTTTTTCAGTTCAGCCTTGACCTCACCCAAAAATTTTTTGAGATTGAAACTCGAACCAGTATTTTGAACTGCTGACGATTTTTCTTCTGTCAAGTCACTTCACATCCCCGTAAACATACTGCTACATAAGCACAAATCCACAATCATTTTGTTTCTTTGTGTAATGTATGCTTCTTACAGAATTTGCAGTATTTATTAAATTCTAATCTATCCGGGTCATTTTTCTTGTTTTTATTGGTCTGATAGTTGCGTTGTTTGCATTCTGTGCAGGCCAATGTAACTGCATTGCGCATCTTATGCACTCCTTACCTGTAGAAATATAACTACATTCAAAATGTCACTAATATAATTTATCATAATTAAAAGTCGGTGTCAATAATACATTTAAAACATTTATAATTATTTACATTGCATAATAACCCTTGTCTGTAGTCTACATAAATAAAAACCCCGTTTTCAGGGGTTCATTTATCTTTTTGGTGGCGGCGCAGAGATTTGAACTCCGGACACTGCGGGTATGAACCGCATGCTCTAGCCAACTGAGCTACGCCGCCGCTATATGGAGCTAATGACCGGGATTGAACCGGTGACCTTATCCTTACCAAGGATACGCTCTACCGACTGAGCTACATCAGCAATCCTCACAAATTGGTTGCGGGGAGAGGACTCGAACCTCTGAC
>JBAYAD010000035.1:0-15648 GCA_041669965.1 Selenomonadaceae bacterium | reverse complement strand
CATAGTATTTCCATATATGATTATTCATCTTGATGTTGGCCGTAATAAATCGATTGCAGCAATTGAAGAAGCGATGGTGCGTGATCGCAGAATTATGCTGAGTGCACAAAAAGATGCAGAGATTGATGAGCCAAAACACGAGGATATTTATGAAGTCGGTACAGTGGCGGAGATTCGTCAGCTTGTAAAGCTGCCAGGCGGAACAATGCGCGTTCTTGTTGAAGGAATTCATCGTGGACGTATTGCAGAATATGATGAGGGCAGTAAATTCGCTGAAGTTGTCATTGAAGAGTATGATGAAAAAACAGATACATCACTGGAAATGGAAGCATTGACGAGGGCGGTTATTCACGCTTTTGAGCAGTGGGTAAAACTCAGCAAAAAAATACCGCCGGAGACACTGGTATCTGTAGCTATTATCGAGGATGCAGGTCGCTTGGGTGATCTTATTGCCAGTCATTTGAATTTAAAGATTGAGGATAAGCAGGCACTTTTGTCACTTGTCAATGTAAAGGCACGGCTGGAAATGCTTTGTGAAGTTTTAGCGCGTGAAATGGAAGTTCTTGAAATAGAACGTAAGATTAGTGCACGTGTCCGAAAGCAGATGGAAAAGATTCAAAAAGAATATTATCTGCGGGAACAGATCAAGGCGATCCAAAAAGAACTGGGTGATAAAGACGATAAGACCGTTGAAATCGAAGAATATAAGGAGAAGCTGTCAACAGGAAACTATCCGGAGAATGTCAAAAAACGTATAGAAAAAGAAATTAACCGCATGGAACACATGTCGAATATGTCAGCGGAAACAGGTGTTATTCGCACTTATATTGACTGGTTATTGATTTTGCCATGGGAAAAAACGACAGAAGATCGTCTTGATCTCAAAGCTGCAGCAAAGGTCCTCAATGAAGAACATTATGGATTGGAAAAAGTGAAAGAACGCATTTTGGAGTATCTTGCTATTCGTAAGCTGAACAATACTCTTAAAGCACCGATTCTTTGTCTTGTAGGGCCGCCTGGTGTAGGTAAGACATCGCTGGCAGCCTCGGTTGCACATGCAGTTGATCGAAAATTTGTCCGGGCATCTTTGGGTGGAGTGAGGGATGAAGCTGAAATCCGCGGTCATCGCCGTACATATGTTGGTGCACTTCCTGGACGTATTATTGAAGGGATAAAGACCGCTGGGACAAAAAATCCCGTATTTCTTTTGGATGAAGTCGATAAGTTAAATATGGAATTTCATGGCGATCCATCCTCGGCACTTTTGGAAGTACTTGATCCGGAGCAGCACAATACGTTTAGTGATCACTATATCGAACTGCCGTTTGATCTCTCAAAGGTTTTATGGATTGTTACAGCCAATAACCTGGGGAATATTCCGCGGGCATTGCGTGACCGTATGGAAGTCATCATGCTGCCAAGCTATACAGAAGAAGAAAAACTGGAAATCGCAAAGCAGCATCTTGTAGCCAAGGAACGGACTGCCAACGGATTGAAGTCTGCACAGCTGCAGTTTGGTACAGGTGTATTGCAGAAAGTTATTGCCGAATATACGCGTGAGTCCGGGGTGCGTGAGCTGGAACGAACGATTGCTCGAGTCTGTCGTAAGGCTGCCCGAAAGATTGTTGAGGATGAAAAGAAGAGCGTTCATATTACTAAAAACAATCTAACAGACTACCTTGGCCGGGCAAAGTATATGCATACAAAGATGGAAAAGAAGCCGGAGGTCGGAGTTTGCACAGGTATGGCTTGGACAGAAGTTGGTGGAGCTATTCTTCCAACAGAAGTAAGTGTGCTCAAGGGCAAGGGGAAACTCATTCTCACGGGACAACTTGGTGATGTCATGCAGGAATCGGCGAAGGCAGGTCTTTCTTATATCCGCAGCCGGGCAAAGCAACTGTCAATTGATGAAGAATTTTATGAAAAACAGGATATTCATATTCATCTGCCGGAAGGTGCTATTCCGAAAGATGGTCCGTCTGCTGGAATTACGATGGTAACGGCTATGGTATCAGCACTTACACAGCAGAAAATTCGCAGCGATGTAGCCATGACAGGTGAAATTACACTGCGTGGACGCGTATTGCCAATCGGAGGTCTCAAGGAAAAAGTTCTTGCGGCTTATCGTGAAGGTATCCGTACGATTATTCTGCCAAAAGAAAACGAACGCGATATTGACGATATTGCAGAAAATGTAAAGGAAAAGTTGGAATTCGTAACTGTAGAAAATATGGACGAAGTCTTAGCACATGCTTTGGTGAAATAAATGAAAGAAAAAGTTATTGTTACACAGGGGAAATATATTGCATCGGCGGTTCGAAAGGATCAGTACCCTGAGCTTAAACGCAAGGAGATCGTCTTTATGGGGCGTTCCAATGTGGGCAAGTCATCGCTTATTAATTCACTCACACGTGTGCGCAATCTTGCACGCGTAAGTGGACAGCCGGGGAAGACACAGACCATTAACTTCTACGATCTTGGAGTGAAGATCGATGGTATCGAAGAACGACAGGATTTTTATTTCGTTGATTTGCCCGGTTATGGCTATGCCCGGACGGGGAAAGAAAGCCGTAAGCGCTGGGCAAAATTTATCGACGAATATCTTCTGGAATCGGAAGACTTGCAGTTTGTTTGCCAGCTTGTCGATATCAGGCATGATCCACAGCCGTCAGATATTGATATGTTTCATTGGCTTATTGAGCATGATCTGCCGGTTCTTATTGTTGCAACGAAGGCTGATAAGCTGGGAAAGATGGCACAACAGAAGAATATTTCCCGTATAAAAAAAGTCCTGGGCATCGAGGAAATTGATGTACTGCCATACTCCTCAACGAAAAATGAAGGCCGTTCAGAATTACTTGACGTTATAGGGAATGTTTTGGTACAATAGTCAAGTAGATAAAAGGTCGTTATATATATTCATGGATTGCAGAAGTTTTTATGCATAAGGAATGTATAGGCTAAACGGTAAGAGGGGGATTTTATGCTGACATCTTTTGACAAAGCTTTGCTCAATGTCTTGCAGACGGGTCTGCCAATCAGCAAACATCCATTTGCTGATCTTGCAGAGAAGCTGGATTCTGATGAAAGTATCGTGCTGCATCGGCTGCAGGCGTTAAAACGTGATGGTTATATACGTCGTATTGGACCTTTCTTTGATTCGTATAAGCTGGGCTACGCCGGATCGCTCATTGCACTGAAGGTAGCAGATGGTTATATGGAGAGCGTAGCAGTTGCAATTAATCAATATCCGGGTGCGACACACAATTATGAGCGTGAGGGCAGGTATAATCTATGGTTTACATTGCTTACACCGGAGCCAGGGCTGCGCGAGCAGATCCTGACAGAGATACGGGCGCTTCCGGGTGTTATCGCAATGATAGATCTGGTGTCAAAGAAGAAGTATAAAATTAATGTGCAGTTTAAACTGAAGTAGGTGAGTACATGGATGATTTGGATAAAAAAATTATACGGGTGATGCAGGATGATTTTCCGCTTGTTTGCGAACCGTATAAGGAAATTGCCGGACATATTGGTATTACGGAGGAAGAACTTATTGGGCGTCTGCGACGCTATAAGGAGAATGGCCAGATTCGGAAGATGGGAGCAGTACTTCAGCATCGTGAAGTTGGTTTCTCGTCGAATGTGCTTTGTGCCTGGATTGTGGAACCGGAGCGAATGGATGAGGTTGCAACAGAACTAGCAAAGAATCCTTCTGTATCACATTGCTATGACCGCAATACGATGCCAGATTGGCCATATAATATCTATACGATGATCCATGCCCACAGCCGAGCGGAATGCAATGCAATTGTCGATGGACTGGCAAAGGAAAATAATCTCAGCGAGAAAGCCATGTTGTTCAGTATAAAAGAATGGAAAAAAACAAGCATGCGCTATTTCTGTGAAGAAGATATGCACAAATAAAAAGTAAGGATCGTTTCGAAAAGAAGCGGTCCTTTTCCGTTTGCACTGGTAAAAACCATATTTTCATGCTAGAATGTAAAGATATGACAATAAATAATAGATGTCCGTCCTTCTCATAGGGGCAGAAAAAATCTGCCAGCAGTATTCCCGGCGCGTGCCATGATGGGTATTGGCCTATGCGTAGGGCAGCAAAGAAAAAAGGATGGTAAAATATGATCGCAGAAAAAATGTATGAACTTGGTACGAAAAAATCAACGATTCGTACAATCTTCGAATATGGACGTAAGCGTGCCGCAGAGGTTGGCGAAGAAAATATTTATGACTTTAGTTTGGGAAATCCAAATGTTCCATCGCCGGAATTTATTAAACAGGCTATTATTGATATTTTGCGGGAAGAAGAACCTTGTGCTGTGCATGGATACACGATTGCTCCAGGAGCATCTGATGTGCGTGAGGTACTGGCAAAAAGCATCAATGATCGTTTTAATACGAAATTTTCTGGTAAAAATCTTTTTATGACGGCTGGTGCTGCAGCTGCAATTACGATTACATTTAAGGCACTCAGTGAACCGGATGATGAGTTCATTACTTTTGCACCGTTTTTCCCGGAATATCGTTGTTTTGTTGAATCAACAGGGGCGAAACTTGTTGTTGTTCCGGCACAAACCAAGGACTTCCAAATTGATTTTGCTGAATTTGAAAAGTGTATCAATGTACATACGAAAGCTGTTATTGTGAACTCACCGAATAATCCAAGTGGAGCGATCTACTCAGAGGACACGGTAAAGCGGCTTGCGGCTATGCTCAGGGAGAAGTCAATTGTCTTTGGTCATTCAATCTTTCTTATTGCCGATGAACCGTATCGTGAAATTGCCTATGATGGTCTTGTTGTACCGTATCTTACAAAATACTACGATGATACGATCGTGTGTTATTCGTATAGTAAGTCGTTCTCATTGCCGGGCGAAAGAATTGGCTATATTGTTGTACCGGATGAAATTGTCGACTTTGGCAGGGTTTATGGTGCGATTGCCGGAGCAGGCCGTGTTCTTACACATGTGAATGCGCCATCGCTTTTCCAGAAGGTCGTAGCAAGGTGCGCTGGAAGGCCATCGGATATTCGTACGTATGTAAAGAATGGTACGCTGCTCTACAATGGTCTTGTCAATGCGGGTTTTACCTGTGTAAAACCACAGGGAGCGTTTTATCTTTTTCCAAAAGCGCTGGAAGAAGATGACTATGCTTTTTGCAAGCGAGCGCAGAAATACGATCTCTTGCTTGTACCGGGAGCTGATTTTGGTTGTCCGGGTTATTTCCGTCTTGCATACTGTATTAAAACAGAAACTATTGAAAAATCGTTGCCGCTTTTTAAGAAACTGGCAGATGAATACAAGAAATAAGCAAATTGTGAAAAAGAGACTGTTGCTTGAGCGACAGTCTCTTTATTAAAAGTTGAAAAACAAAACTTTTCGATACTCTTGCTGGTATGATATAATAATGGATATAGTTTTGCAGGGGATTTTATGATAGAAGGTGTAGAGACAGAGATGATGAAAGAGCTTGAGCATCAGCACGTTTCACCAGATGGAACAATAAAAACGCATATACATGTAGAACAACAAGATCATGTACATAAAACTCATGGGCATGTACATTCACATACGCAAACAAAGGCTGTTTTGAATAGAATGTCTCGTCTTATTGGGCATTTAGAATCGATTAAAAAAATGATAGAAAGCGGACGGGACTGTAGTGATGTACTTATACAGCTTTCAGCAGTTAATGCAGCTGTGCACGGGGTTGGTAAAGTAATTTTGAAAGACCATATTAACCATTGTATTGTTGATGCAATTCGTGACGATGATAAAGAAGTATTGGAAAAACTAAATAAAGCCATTGATCAGTTCATGAAATAAAAGCAGATGTTAAGCAGGGGAAAAATAAAGAAACTTTTGCAATAGGCAAGAAAGAAAATATTGCAAGAAGCAGAAAAGCGATGCATGGATGCATACAGTGTAAAAGCACGGAATATACTGCTGATTACAGTGTATTCCGTGCTTTTATATTAAAATGCGTGTTATATTATGGTATGAAAATAATACGTGAAAGTAAAGTATGACCATTTTTGTCTAAATTAGTCTTAACACTTTTGAGTGAACTAAAAAAGGTTGAAAATCTAAGACGTAAGCGAAAGCGAAAAAATGTATGGGAAGTGCCACCGAAGATGGGGATTCGATCTAAGGCATACATTGGCATGCCCGTGCGATCACTGCCAAAGTTTACAGTAAAGGCACCACGGTAGCCAGCTTCTTTTGTCGCTTCGATGACATGCGTGTTATAAGCACCGCCAGGATAAGCAATAAAGTTTATTTTTTTGTGAAGGCGCCATTCCAGCACTTTGCGTGAGTTGACCAACTGCTTTCTAAGAGCTACATCCGTAGCTGCTTTTGTGAGATCAATGTGGCTCAGTGTATGGCTTTCAAAGTTAATGTCGGCAGTCTGCATTTCGTTAATCTCGTTCCAGTTCAGATACTTTGGGTAGGTATTAACATAGTCGGTGATAAGAAAGATTGTCGCTTTCATATTGTATTTTTTCAGTATAGGGAAGGCACATGTATAGTTGTCCTTATAACCATCGTCGAGGGTTATAAGAATGGGCTTTTCGGGAAGGGTTTTACCGGAATCGAGTGAATCGGCTAATTCATCCGGTGTAATGGTTGTATAGCCGTTATCGGCAAGATATTGCATCTGCCGGTCAAATTGTTTGCTGTTGATCGTCAATAAGTTATGGTCAAGGTCATTGATTTGATGATAGTTTAGCACAGGAATTCCTTGATAAAAAGTTGTAGAGATAAAAAGAATTACAATGAGAGATAAAAGAAGTAGAAGCGGAATAAAAAGCAAAAACTTCTTTTTAGGGGAAAGATACAAATAAAACACATCCTTACTGTATGAATATGGTCACGGAAAAGCGCAAATTGGAGCCGAGACTCTAATAATTAAATATATAGCAAAGTTGGAGACGTGTCAAGGCAGGGAAAATATGTAAAAAATACTTACTGTGGATGCTTTTTGCTGATTTTACTTATAGATTTGCAGTAACCTATTTTTTGCACCGGGCTGTTCGTTTAGGACGGAGTATTCTCCGCCTGCTGTATTCTTGCTAAACTACAGCGTATTATTTTGAAACCTGTTGGTTTTATTGTGTAATTATTTTTAATGTTTTTTAAGAGCATAAATGAATGGAAATGGATGAAATTGTAAAAAAGTGGACATTTTTTTTAAACGCTTTATAATATATAGTAGACTTAGATAAGGGAGTAATTGTGAAAATGACAAGAAATGATATGTGTTGGTGTGGCAGCGGGAAAAAATACAAAAAATGCCATTTGGAATTTGATGAACGAATAAAGGCAATGAAATTTGATATTTTTAAGGGGCAGGTTCGTCCACCAAAGAGTATTATTAATAATGAAGTAGATATTGAAAAAATCCGTCAAAGCGGTTTGATTAATGATGCAGCGCTTGATTTAGTCGGTCGTATGATTACGGTTGGAATTGATACAGAAGAACTCAATCAAGCTGCACATAAGTTTATACTGAATAAGGGCGGTATACCAGCATGTCTCGATTACGAAGGCTATCCAAAGAGCATTTGCATATCGCTGAATGAAGTGGTCTGTCATGGCATTCCATCGCGTAAAACAATACTTAAGGAAGGTGATATTGTGAATGTTGATATCACGACGATTTATCATGGCTACTATGCAGACGCTTCACGTATGTATATGGTTGGGAAAGTGTCGCCAGTTGCAGAACGTCTTGTAAATGTAGCAAAAGAATGTATGGAACTTGGTATTGCAGCTGTGAAACCATGGCATTTTCTTGGGGATATTGGAGCGGCAATTGAAGCGCATGCGCATGCAAATGGCTATTCAGTTGTTACCGAACTTGGTGGTCACGGGGTAGGTAAGTCTTTTCATGAAGAACCTTTTGTGCCGCATGTTGGTGAAGTTGATACAGGTATGCTGCTTGTTCCTGGTATGGTGCTTACGGTAGAGCCGATGATCAATGTGGGTAAGTATAAGGTTGTTGTTGACAAGAAGGATGGCTGGACGGTTACAACTAAAGACAAGTCACTTTCAGCACAATGGGAAAAGACGATTCTTATTACAGAAACAGGCACAGAAGTTTTATCAAGCTGAGAAAAGCAGCATGGAGTCTATATGTTTTTCTGATTTTGTTAGCGGTTATAATAATTTTTTGATAAAGAAAACAAGAGAGTAAACGATGATAGTGCTTTCTTGTTTTTTTATTGCGCAGTAAGTCTTATAATTTTCTTGTGAGAGAAAAATGATAAAATAATGGTATTGAAAAATGTTATTTTGCTATCTATTTGGCAGGATTTTATGTTTATAATAATTTAAGATAGTTGTGTTTGTGAGATAGAAAAGACAGAGTACTATAAAATTTAAAAGATATATAAAAAGCGCTGCTTGACAAAACAGGCAATAAAAGAATAAGATGTAATAAGGATAGTAGTTGAATACAAAAAAAATAGAAGGGAAGTTCTCTTCTATTATTAAATGAATTTCTGATTAAGCAGTAACGTTATGGTTATATTTGCAATCAAATGTGATGAATTTGCATTTGGAAGGGGTGTTATGAGTCATCCCATAATAAGAATATTTTATATGGAATCGGAAACTGGGGTTTCTGGTTCTTTTTTTGTATGGCAATGGGAATTTTGGGAGGTGATGCCGTTTTGAAGAAAGCAATTGTACTTGCAAGCTTTGGTGTAAGTGACTCGGTAGCAAGAAAGCGTTGCATAGAATCTATTGTTAAAGTTATACAGGGGGCCTTTTGTGACTATGAAGTGCGACAGGCCTATACGTCAGACTTTATTCGTAAGCGTTTATCGGCGCAGGGAATTGAAGTACCTTCGCTGCCAGCTGTTTTAGATGAACTACAGGAAGATGGTTTTGATCAGGTTGTTATTCAGCCAACACATCTGACAGCGGGAGAAGAATATGACAATAAAATCGTTGCAGTAGTAGCAGGGAGAAAAAAAGATTTTTTGCAGCTTTTATTAGGGCGGCCAATATTTATGACGGATGGCAGTAAAGGAACACCGGATGATTATAGTATTGCGCTTAAAGCGATTTTATCATCAGTAGGCAATGTAGAAAAGAATGAGGAAATTGTACTTATGGGACATGGTTCACCGCATCGTCATAATCCTGTCTATGAAATTTTGCAGAGTCGGTGTGATACAAAGAACCTGCCAGTTTCAATCGGAGTTCTTGAGGAAAACGATGTGCCTGATTTTGCCGCAGTGCGGAAACGTCTGAAAGCAAAGAGCTGCAAGTCTGTTTTGCTGGTACCACTGCTTGTAGCTGGTGGTATGCATGTGGTCAAGGATATGGCTGGTGAAGCATCAAACTCGTGGAAAAGCCGTTTGCAAAGATCGGGGTTTGCTGTGCGTATTTATGTACATGGACTTGGTGAGAATGAAGCATTTCGACAGATTTATGTCCAGCATTGCAAGGATGTCATAAAATAAATAAGGTAGTATTTTACTGCGGGCTTATTTGGGAACGTCATAAGATGAATCCGAAATAAGCCCGTTTTTTATGTGCAATAAAATAGTTTTATTACAGCGTGGTCGAGTATTTTAAGAGTCTATACCTTGATTGTCCGTCATAATGCTTCAGTATAACTATAATGAACTTGTTATGAATGTACCTATGTATCAAGATAAGATTATTTTGAGTAAAACTAGTAATAAAAACTGTTATAAATGGTTGGAAAAGACAGTACTTTCAGGATAACCTAAAGCTATGGCAATCATAGTGAGAAAGAATTTTAATATTTAAGAAAATTCTGCTATAATTAATACTTAGCTAAGTAAAGCGCTTTCATTTTATTGTTAAGCTAGTACTATAAAATAATTTTTTGGATGAAAGGATGAGTACATCTATGGGAGAACCAATTACAACAAATGCATTTTTGATTATGATTATTAACATAACGGTTGTATTTGCAGTATTAATAATGCTGAGTTATGTTATCAGGCTAATTCATTATGTCGATCCAACGGTTAAGAAAGCATCAGCAGCAAAGCTGTCAACGCCGCCGGTATCTTCGGAACCAGAAGTTCCGGTACAGTATGATCAAATGGATGAAAAGACGCTTATTGCGGTCTTGACAACAGCAATTATGGCTTATGGTTATGAAAATGTTAAAGTTACATCTATAAGAAGGCTATAAGAGAAAGTCAAAGTGCTTAGATAAGCACGGGAAATGGAGGAGTTTTTAATGGATGCATTTACTGTTGCATTACAGGCTGTATGGAATAATAGTGGGTATTCTGTATTTACGTTTGGTAATTTAGCAATGATTATTGTTGGACTTGGTTTGCTTTATTTATCAATTGTCAAAAAATATGAACCGCTTCTTTTAGCACCGATTGCATTTGGTTGTGTTTTAGCAAATTTTCCCAATACCGGATTTGACGAACCAGGTGTAATGTCGGCAATTGGTATGGGAATCAAGATGGAAATCTTTCCACCACTTATTTTTCTTGGAGTGGGCGCGATGACGGATTTTGGACCGCTTATTGCGAATCCATCGACGGTTTTGCTTGGCGCAGCTGCACAATTTGGCGTGTTTGTTGCACTTGCTGGTGCAATGGCACTTGGATTCACCGAGGCGCAAGCTTGTGCTATTGGTATCATTGGTGGTGCAGATGGCCCGACGGCAATCTACATGGCTTCAAAACTTGCACCAGAACTTCTTGGTGCGATTGCGGTTGCAGCCTATTCCTATATGTCCCTTGTACCACTTATCCAACCGCCTATCATGAAATTTTTTACAACGAAAAAAGAACGTGAAATTGAAATGGGGCAGCTGCGTGAGGTTACGAAGTTTGAACGCGTTGTATTTCCGATTGTTTCTACAATCTTGATTAGTTTACTCTTACCGCCAATTGCATCACTTATTGGTATGCTTATGCTTGGGAATATTTTTCGGGAATCTGGTGTAACAGATCGTCTTTCTGATACAGCACAGAATTCGCTTATCAATATAGTAACCATTTTTCTGGCACTTGGTACAGGGCTTACGATGTCGGCAGAAAACTTTCTGCATTTGAAAACGCTCGAAATTATTGCGCTTGGCCTTGTTGCCTTTGCCGTGGGTACAGCTGCAGGCGTTATCTTTGGTAAACTCATGTGTAAAGTATCGGGCGGCAAGGTCAACCCACTTATTGGATCAGCTGGTGTATCTGCTGTGCCAATGGCAGCTCGTGTATCACAGATTGTTGGTCAGCAGGCAAATCCGCGCAATTATCTTCTTATGCATGCTATGGGCCCAAATGTTGCCGGGGTTATTGGTACAGCTGTTGCAGCTGGTACAATGCTGGCTATGTTCCAATGATGGACAGAAATTAGGGCTTGGAGGAGATTTATATGCGTAAATTTATTGTAATAGTTCAGGGAACAAAATTTGAACTTGATGTACAAGAAAAAAGATATATACCCTTTATTTCTTTAGATCCGAAGGCGGTATCGAAGAATTGGGCGGGTACAGGAATTTATAAGGCAACTATGCCAATGAAATGAATAAAAAAGTGATTTATACAATGCTGTTCTTTGCAGTGATGCGCAGAGAAGGGTTTATTCATTGATTGACAGATAAATAAATTCGTTGTAGTATTAAAGAAGTAAAAAAGAGTCTTTCAATTATATATATTGGAACAGGTGCCCGTAAGGGCTCAATAGGGAAGCCGGTTAAATCCCGGCACGGTCACGCCACTGTAAAGAGGAGCATTCTCATATGATGTCACTGGGATACCAGCGATTGATTTGTTGCAAACGGTTGGAGAAAAAGTTCTGCAGGTCAGAATATACAAAATCCAACATGCGATACCCAAAATCAATTGCTGTCCTGGGAAGGCTTGAGAAATGTGATGATACTGAGTCAGGAGAACTGCCTGTTTGTCAATCGCCGATATTACCCGCGAGTGATGGGGAGGAGATTCGTTCATTAATTATAGTGGGCCTTTCTTCCAATGGAGAAAGGCTCTTTTTTATGAATTCAGAAAACAGGGAGAGAGTTTCATGAAAAAAAGTTGGAAAAAGATGCTTATTGCATCAATGGCTTGTGTTGCCTTGACAGGTATTACAGCAACGTCGTATGCCTCCTATACACTTAATCCGGAGGTTAAAGATGCTACGCCGGCATTGAAGGAGGCATCACAGATTGGTCTGCTTGTATCTGAAAGAGCGGGCTTGCAGAACGAAGAAAACAAAGATGCAATTCTTGTTATGAGCTTTGGTACGACGTTCAAAGAATCACGTGAAGCAACGATTAATAAGACAGTTGCTGATATCCAGGCAGCACATCCAGGAATAAAGGTAGTTACAGCATTTACGTCACATATTATTGTTGATCGTATTCAGGAAAAAGAAGGTATCAAAATTCCTACGCCGGAAGAAGCGCTTGCCCAGCTTAAAAAAGAAGGTTATACACGTATAGCCCTTGCGACGCTTGATGTTATCCCTGGAATGGAATATGCGTATGATACAGCAATTTTCAATGATTACAAGGATCAGTTCAAGAAAATGACGCTGGGTACGACACTTATGTATTGGATGGGTCAGGAAGGCCAGCGTGATGACATTATACAGTCTATGAAGGCGCTTTCAACAGAGTTCCCTAAGCTTGGTAAAAAGGATGCTGTTCTTGTCATGGCGCATGGCACACCACATCCTTCAAATGCATACTATTCTGTTATGCAAAATCGGCTGGATGAACTTGGTGCAGGCAATGTATTTATCTACTCGGTAGAAGGCTGGCCGCATCTCAGCACCGTAATTCCAGAACTTAAGGCGAAGGGAATTAAGAACGTTACGCTTATTCCGATGATGATGGTTGCTGGTGACCATGCGAACAACGATATGGCCGGAAGTGATCCTGACTCGCATAAGTCAGTTCTTGAAAAAGAAGGGTTTAAGGTTACAACCTATATCCATGGTCTCGGTGAAAATCCTCAAATTCGTCAGCTTTTTGTTGATCGTGCTAATGAATCATGGAATGCTTTGCAGGCAGAAACGAAAGCTCCGCAAAAGAAGCATATGATGAAAAAATAAAACAAATAGTAAAGGAGCCGCTAAAAAGCTAAGTGGCTCTTTTGCTTTATTTTTATCTTTCCTTGGGGAAAACCGATATATGGAACAGCACGGTTTTCCCGAAGAAAAGATTTTGACTTTATTACATTTTAAATAGATGTATTATATGAAATATAGTATGATAAGTACGTTATGGAAAAAATAAGAACGAGAGATGCAAATGGAGGTATTTTTATGAGTGGTGTGTTTTATGGGATAGGCGTCGGACCGGGTGATCCAGAGCTTTTAACGATGAAAGCAATTCATGCAATTGAGAAAGCTGATGTACTTATTGCACCAAAAACAGAAAAAAAAGATGGCAGTGTAGCGCTTTCAATTGCGAAACCATATTTTAAGGATGATATAGAGATTGTTTATCAGGTATTTCCAATGGTTGTAAAGTTTGAAGAATCAACAGCTGCCTGGGAAGTAAATAAAAATGAAATATTAGCACTTTTGCATGCTGGGAAAAATGTTGCGTTTCTGACGCTGGGTGATCCCATGTTCTATAGTACATATATCTATGTGTATCGCTTACTTGAGCATGAGGATGTGCAGATCGAAACAATCCCCGGGGTCCCGGCATTCTGCGCGATTGGCAGTAAACTTGGTTATCCGCTTGTCGAAGGCAATGATATCCTGAGTGTTATTCCGGCAACGGCGGATGAGGAAAAAATCAGAAAAATTCTTGCTGTTACAGATAATGTTGTCATGATGAAAGTCTACAAGAACTTTGCTAATATGACCGATATTCTTGAAGAAAATGGTATGGCAAAGAATGCTGTCATGGTAAGCCGCTGTGGTTTGCCGGATGAACAGCGTATCGATGATATCAAAGCACGGAAAAATGAAAAAGTCAATTATCTCTCAACAATTCTGGCAAGAAGAAATAAGGAGTAAGAAATTCCTGCAAAAAGAAGTGGGTGAAAATATGAAAAGAAAAAGTTTGTTAAATATTATCACAATCGGTTTGCTCGTATTGATGCTTAGTATTATTGCGGGTTGTGGTCCGGAAAAGAAAGCAATGACAACAGGTGATGAAGCCTATGCGGTAATTACAGATGACCTTGGCCGTGTGGTGAAATTGACGAAAAAACCAGAGCGCATTGTTGTGTTGTCGGCATCCTTTCTTGAGCCCCTGCATGCTGTTGATGCAAGTATCGTTGGTCGTCCGAGTTCAAAGACAGATGTGCCGGATTTTGCCAAAGATTTACCGGAGGTCGGAGCTGTTTATCAGATTGATGTCGAAAAGGTTCTTGCTTTACAGCCGGATCTTGTCATTGCAAATAAGGGCATGAATGAAAAGTTTGTAGCACTTATGGAAAGCAACAATATTCCAATCATTGTCATGGATATGAAAAGTTATGCTAATGTAAAAAATGAAGTTAATGTTTTTGCTCAAATCACAGGTGAAAAGGAAAAAGGTGCAGTGATTGTAAGTGGAATGGATGAAAAAATAAAGGCTGTACAAGCAAAGCTGCCAAAGGATAAAAAGCGTGTTGCAATTTTGCATAGTACGGCACAGGGGCTTAGTGTGCAGCTTGATGGCAGTATTGCCGGATCCGTTGCAAAGATGCTTGGTTTTGAAAATGTTGCAGCAGATCAGATTCCCATGGAAAAAAATCCGGATGCAACTCCATATAGTTTGGAAACACTTGTACAGCAAGATCCGGATCTTATTTTTGTCACGAGTATGGGAAAACTTGAAGCAATCAAGAAAAGCATGATGGATAATGTCGCCGGCAATCCGGCATGGCAGTCGATTCCTGCCATAAAGAATAATCAGATGTATTTTTTGCCGCAGAATCTTTTCCTGTTAAGCCCAGGTCTTCATTATCCGGAGGCGGTCGAAATGATGGCAAAACTTGTTTATCCGGGAGTTTTTAAATAATGTATCTTTGGGAAAAATGTAAAAACTACAGAACGCGTACAATAAAGTGGCGAATACTGGTTCTTATGGTATTTGCCGCTTTGGCATTTTTTGGCTGCGTCGTAAGCATTATGAAGGGCTCTGTTGATGTGTCATACCCGGAAATTGTTCAGGCGATTTGCGGTCAATCCGTGGGGATGAATACGCAAATTATTAATAATATACGCTTGCCGCGTACTATTGTAGCAGCACTTGTGGGAGCTAATCTTTCTCTTTCCGGAGCAATCCTGCAGGCGGTTATGAAGAATCCTCTTGCTGATCCGCATATTATTGGTATTTCTTCTGGTGCTGGGCTTGCTGGTATTTTTGTTATGCTTGTACTGCCGGATATGGAAATTCTTATTACACCGATGGCCTTTATCGGAGCAATGCTGGCAGCAGCAGGCATTTATTTGCTTGCCTGGAAAAATGGCGGTATACGTCCTGTACGTATCATTTTGGCAGGGGTCGCTGTATCGGCTTTTCTCGGGGCGGGGATATCGGCACTTCTCATTTTTTATAGTGATCGTGTTCAGGGTGCGCTTATGTGGATGATTGGTGGATTGTCGGCTCGTAGCTGGCCACAGGTGGAAATTATTTATCCATATACAATTGCAGGTGTGCTGCTTGCGTTATTGGGTT
>JBAYAD010000034.1:0-15772 GCA_041669965.1 Selenomonadaceae bacterium | reverse complement strand
CCAGTACCTTGGCATTAAAGATATCGCTTTCAATCAGCCAAAGGAAATGCTTTATCCAACAGAAAATCCATTTGCCTGAAGCTCAATTAAATTATCTAAAAAGCAAAGAACAGCAAGCCAGGGACTGTATCCCCGGCCTGCTGTTTTTTGTTTTTTTAGGGATTTTTATTCCAGTTCATCTCTTAGTCTATCCAACATTTAATTTTTTTCAATAAAAACCGCACTTATTTTTCATATATTATATAACGAGATTTTCCTCTGGCTTTTGCTTTATGAAGTACTTTATCCGCATTTTCCATTAATGACATATACGTAGACATCCGTGAGCTCGTAACCGCAATACCTATGCTGCAGGTAATTTTTTTATACGTCGCAACCTGCACTGTACTAAACAACTCCATAATTGAGCTTGCTTTTCGTTCAACATCATCAATATGAAAGTCTCCATGCAGAAAAACTACAAATACATCGCCACCGATGCGACCGATAATATCTTCTTCACGAAAACAATCTTTCACTTTTTGTGTTGCTCTTTTTAAAAACTCGTCTCCCTTCAAATGCCCCATCTGATCATTTAGCTGTTTAAAATCATCAATATCAAGCAAAACCAATATACCTTTTTCTCCCTCGGGCAATAGTCGTAATTGTTCATTAATTAAATTTTCTGTTGCTGTCCGATTATACAGCTTTGTCAGAATATCGCGTGATACACTTTCCCTACGTTCCTGCCGCGCAAGCTTTTCTTCATTTATATCATCGATCCTGCCAATAAGCCATTGATTTTTTAAGCTATTATCCACAAGACTCTTATAGATTGTCCGATACCAACGGTATCCTGCTCCAAAAAAATCCGCCTTAAACTCCAATTTATTATTCTCTGCTGCCTGACCTGCCTGCAAAATTATCTTCATAACCTTCTCCCGAAAGTCTGCATGTACATATTCTATCATTTTTTCCTTATATTTTTCTATTTTTACTTCTTTTCGCACATGCTCTGGCAAAAGCATTGAGTAGTAAAGCACATCCGCTGCTATATCATATTCGAAAAGAACCGACTGCAATTCGAGTAAAAGCAACTTATAAAGTTCTTTTGAATGCTTTAATAATCCTACACTTTCTTCATCCTTTTTATAAATATTTTCCATTTGCTGTTTCTTCCTTTATGTAGTATTCATTTTATTTGCTGTTTTATATGTTTATTTTCCATCCAACTTTACAAGTTTCATAACAACACTGCCCTGACTCTTCCTTAACCCCTCTACTTTTTCATAAATTGCATAATTTCCTTTTTTATTATTTTTCACGTGATAAAGTGCAGTATCCGCATGTTTGTAGGCTTGTTCAAAGAGATCTCCGCCATATGCGGCTGCAATGCCTATACTAAACGATAAGGGATAAGGTTCCGCTGTATTTATGCAAAAATCAGCAAAATCAGCATAAAACATTACAATTCTAGCCTCAACCTCTTGCATATTTTTAATACCCTTCATACAAATCAAAAACTCATCACCGCCAACTCTCCCGATAATATCCGCTAATCCAAACAGGCGCTTGACGCGTTTTGCTGTTTCCACAATCACACGATCTCCAACAATATGTCCAAACGTATCATTGATTTTCTTAAAATCATCAATATCCAGCATAATAATCACGTGTTTATCCTTTTCTGTACTTTCGTTAAAAATCTGCTGAACTATTTCTTCTGTCGCTATTTTATTATAAAATCCCGTCATCGGATCTGACTTCGCTCTTTTTTCTAAATTCAACATTTTGTTTTTTTCTTTATCAATATTTTTTACATAGGAAACAATACGAAGTGACTCTGTTATTTCAGACCAAAATATAGCAACATGAATACGTATCCATATATAAGTAACCATATCGGAACGTTCAATACACTCATAGTCGATTGTATCCTGACCTTTTGCATAGCATGCTAAAATGTTTTCCCGCGAAAGAACTCTTTTATATTCTGCAGAAAAATCTGCTTGCATCATATGATCAGCAATCGCTTCAATCGTTGCTGAATAACTTGAGGCTTTCGGTATTTTCAATAAATCTGTCAGCTGATTACAGCGTTCTCCCAATAAAGAGTCTCTTGTAATATCTGCTTCCAAAACATTATTAAACATGCTATTTGCCATATGTGAAAATGCTGCCCGAAAACGTTCTGCCTGTACCTGCGCTTCCTGCATAAACTGTTGCATCTTGTATTTGCTGTAAATAAAAAAAGCCACAAAAACTGCAAGCACACTATAAAAATAAACAAGCTGTCCTGCTGTATCAAGCACAAACAAAGCAGCTATCCCTGACAATGCTACAATTAGTATAAATATCCTCTGATTTTTGCAGTCTCTCATTTGTTTATCTCCGTCTTTATATAAGCAAAATATCCTATATATAGGACAATTGTATAATAATTATTTGTTTTACGCAACCATATACTTCTTTTTTTGAACAAAAAAAAACAGCACCTGACTTCTTGTCTCTCAGCTGCCATTTCTATGCTTTTACTTTTTTACACTTTCCCAATACTTATAATGATTTTCTACAACCGTATTGATCCGATTACGATCACCATTTTTCAGAACAGCGAGTATCTCCTGGTGACGCCAGATGAACTTGTCTATTGCATTTTCATCAAGAAATTTTTGAATCGTTTGGGTCCGTGTGCACCTCGTAATCTGATCTACATAAAAGCAGATACCATCCAGCAACGAATTCTGTGCTATACACTCCAACTCTTTATGAAAAGCGACATCTGCATCAAAAATTGTTTCAGCAGTTGCCGTTACTGCCGAAATTTTATTTTTCAGCGAATCCATAGCCTGCTCAACATTTTCCATGGATTCTTCATCCATTTTATCAATTGCCATTTGCAGTATACCTACATCAATAATCTTTCGCAATTCAATGATTTGGTTTGCCGAATCCTCCTGCAATATAATCCCGTACAACATGGGATACAACATCTTTCGGTCATAGCCTTTTCTCACAAAGGTTCCCTCTGATCGCTTGATCTGCAAAACGCCATAAGCCACAAGAATCTTAATTGCCTCACGCACAGAATTCCTGCCAACATTCATAGATGCACCAAGTTCAGCTTCCGTCGGAATCTTACCACCAGGTTTCAAATCTCCCTTGATGATTGCATTTACAATATTATCAACGATCTGTTCAACAACAGACTTATTTCCTATTTCTTTGAATAATCCTTTGTCCCCCATGTCAAACCTCCCGATCTACTCTTTGTCTTAGTATACATCATACGTCGGCTCAACACAATTATCATCTTTTTAATTCTACTTGCAGACAATAAACCCAAAGCGTCTTTTAAGATTATAGCGTAAACACAACATATTCAACGACTTGTCAATCTTTAGTTATAAAACAAAAAACCAACACCTAAGAAATTATTTTCTTAGATGCTGGCTGCCAAACCATATACTTACTTTACAACAAGTACCGGACACTTTGCCTGTTCAACGATATACTGACTGACACTGCCAAGGAGTACTCCTTTGACAACTCCAAGCCCACGACTGCCCATAACGATAAGATTCGAATCATTATCTGCAGCAAAATCAAGAATAATGACAGCCGGTGACCCTGTTTCGGAAAAAGCCTCACATGCAACACCTTCTGGTACTTTTTGCATTGCCCGATCAAGAATTACATTACCCGCTTTTGTTACAGCTTCAAGAATTGCATCGGATAAGCAGGCATTGATTGCAAGTTGATTGATATTCGCTACATACAAAAAATTAATCTTTGCTTCACAAGCCTGTCCAAGTAAAATCGCCTGTTCAATCGCCCGATCTGATCCATCTGATCCATCTACCGGTACAAGAATATTTTTAATCATAATATTTGCCTCCCAAAATTTATTCTTCCTTTTGCTTTGCCTTAATCATTACAACCGGGCACTTTGCATGTTCCAATACATAACCACTCACACTGCCAAGAATCGCAGCATGAATTGCACCAAGCCCCCGGCTTCCCATCACAATCATATCACAAGAAAGCGCTTGTGCTTCTTTGATAATCGCCTCATTTGCATCACCACTAATACAATGCCCTCTTGCCTGGATTGATGCTGGAACCAAATCCAAAGCTGTATCAAGCAGACGTTTACCCAGATCAATCGCATCTTCAAGTATCGATGTATGACGATCCAGGACTGTCGGTCGGAGCAGTTCTCCTTTGAGATTCACCACATAAAGAAACTCAAGTTCTGCTTCACAAACCTGAGCAAGATTAATCGCCCACTTTGCCGCCTTCATCGAATTTTTCGAGCCATCCATTGGAACAAGAATTCTTTTATATCCCATACCCATCCCTCCCCACCACACAAGTCTGTCATTTTACAACAAGAACGGGACAGTCGGCCTGCTCAATGATTTGCTGACTTACACTGCCAAGAAGAAAGCCCTCCACAATGCCAAGCCCGCGACCACCAATAACAATCAGATCTGCTTTGTTATGTTTTGCAAAATCCAGAATTTTCTTCGCCGGTATGCCCGTTTCAATATGCAGACGTATCTCTATATTTTCCGGAATAAGTATTTTCGCATGTTCAAGTATAGCTTTACTCGTCTTGCCAATCGAACCCGTTACACTGTCCGGCAGCCAGGAAATATTCTCTACTACATCATCCGTTCCACTATCAAAATATGAAACATACAACAAATCAATCACAGCCGTACATACTTCCGCCAAATCAGCCGCCTGAACAACTGCCTTGTCCGAATTCTCAGAACCATCAACTGGAACAAGTATACGTCTAGCCTCCTGCATCAGGCTTTACCTCCTTTTGCTGCATTGTCTTATATATTACAAATTTTTCTATACTTGTTCATTTCGCGATAATTTAAAAAAGTCCTGTTATTTTTGCCAGTTTTTTTCAACAGGCTTAATCTAACCGTACTACAACAACCCTGCCTTTCCTTTTTTAAACAAAATATCCATGTCTGTTAACCAATCACCATAACAATATCCGCCGCACTCAACTCACTTTCCACTATATTTCTTACAATATAAGCAAATATCAAGGTACCCTGACCAAAAACAAAACTCGCTTTTTTCTTGTCTTCTTTGCTGCTACATATTTCTTTCTCTTGCATAAGCAAAACACATTGACACACTTATAAGTTAATGATAAACTTTATTAAACATTTTATCAATTTTACCATCATTTATGTATGCTATGTAAAACGCAGCAGAAATATGCATTGTATAAAAGCACAAGTATACTTTACGAGGAGGATATTTATGTCTAAAGATAAAAACTTATCACCGCAAGCCATTCTAGAACGCACCTCAATTGCCGATGTTTACCGCGCAGCCAAACAACTAAATAATATTGTCAGAAAAACACATCTTATTGAAAGTCCCTATTTTTCCACACTTTCACAAAACAAAGTCTTCATCAAACCAGAAAACCTGCAAAACACCGGTTCTTTTAAACTTCGCGGTGCCTATAATAAGATCAGCCAACTTTCTTGCGAGGAACGTTCGCATGGGGTCATAACTGCTTCAGCCGGCAATCACGCACAGGGTGTAGCCTTCGCCGCACAAAAACTTGGAGCCAAAGCCATTATCGTTATGCCGGCAACAACACCCATTCTCAAAGTAGAAGCTACACGTGCTCTTGGTGCAGAAGTCGTTCTCTTTGGGGACAGTTTTGATGATGCCTATGCAAAATCCCTTGAGCTAAAAAAACAGCATAGCTACGTCTACGTACATCCCTTTGATGATATTGACGTTCTTCTCGGGCAGGGCACAACCGCTCTTGAAATTATTGATGAACTCAAAGACACTGAAGTCATTCTTGTTCCGATCGGCGGCGGCGGATTTGCCAGTGGTGTAGCACTCGCAGCAAAAACAGTAAATCCCAATATAAAAGTTATTGGTGTCGAGCCGGAAAATGCCGCCTGCATGAAGAATTCTTTTGCCAAAAACAAGATATCTACACTGCCCAGTGCTGATACCGTTGCAGACGGCTGTGCCGTAAAAACACCAGGGCAGCTTACCTTTGAGTTCTGTAAAAAATATCTCGATGATATTATCACTGTCTCGGAGCTTGAAATCATGTCCGCACTTCTCTCACTTATCGAAAAACACAAACTTATCGCTGAAGGTGCTGGTGTTCTTTCGCTTGCTGCACTCAGTAAACTTCCCTGCAAGAACAAAAAGGTGGTCGCAATCGTAAGTGGCGGCAATATCGATATCTTAACGATCTCCGCGCTTATTGACAAAGCTCTTATTGCCCGCAGCCGCATTTTATGTTTTTCTGTGCAGCTTCCGGACAAGCCGGGGCAGCTTCTCAAAGTATCGCAAATTCTTGCTGAAGAAAATGCTAATGTTATCAAGCTTGACCACAATCAGGCAAAGGTCACGGACTGTTTCAAAAAGGTACAGCTTGAAGTTACTGTTGAAACCCATAATCAGCAGCATATCAACAAGATTATCACCGCCTTCGATAAAAAAGGCTTTACTGTCACAAAAGTATATTAATCCAAAATTCAGGGCTGCCGTTTATATATGGCAGCTTTTTTGTTAGTAACTTTACGGCGTTTTATTGTTTTTTGTTTTGAAACTTCTTGTATTGTGATAGAATAAGTCTATCTCTATACACTAAGGACAGGTGAATTTATTTATGCAAGAAAACAACAACGACACTAACAAAGCCTATGAAAAAGTAATCGTCTATATAAAAAATCAAATTGTAACCGGGGCCTTACAGCAGGGAGAAAATCTTCCACCGGAACGTGACCTTGCCAAAGAACTGGGCGTAAGCCGCAATTCTGTACGTGAAGCATTGCGTACACTTGCCGTCATCGGTATTATCACAAGTACACAAGGTGCCGGCAACACAATTTCCTGCAACTTTGAGAAAAGTCTCATCAATACAATGTCTATGATGATGCTTATGCAAAAAATCAGCTATCAGCAGCTTAATGAACTGCGTTGCGGCCTTGAAGAACAAGCGATTGCACTATGCATCAACAAAATAACATTTGAGGAAATCGCTTCACTGGAAAAAACTGTTCAGGAACTGCAGGAATCACAAAGCCAGTCCCTCAGCGCTTCCCTTGATAAAAAGCTCCATGATACCATTGCTACTGCCTCCGGCAATCAGCTTATTATCGCAATCCTTCAAGTTCTTTCCGGTGTTATGGAACGTGCAATCAGTGAAGCCCGGATTCAGATTTCCAGCAAAGTACTTGAAACAACAGAACTGCAGAATATCCACGCACGCATCGTTAATGAAATCAAAAACAACAACAAGGAGAAAGCCCAGGCGGCCCTTTGGGATCATTATGCTTTTCTGCGCAAACATCATTTTGTTTTTTAAATATTTTTAAACATCTTCAAATATTCTAAATTATACACTATATTATATTGACACTTTGAAAATAATTATATATTATATAACGTATAGCATATAATTATTTTCTATGGCGATCTGTATTGGCTATAATACAGATCAATTTCTGCTAGGGTCTCTGTTCATTGGTCATACCAATTTATAAATGAGAGGATCTGAAAACTTTGTTATTTTTACTGGCACTTTCTCCTATACTTTGGCTTATTATTGCCTTGAGCGTCCTTAAAATGCCCGGCTATAAAGCCTGCCCAATCGCACTCATTATTGCTTTGGCTGTTGCTCTGCTCTGTGAGGATATGACACTTTTACATGCAATCATGGCCGTTATTCAGGGACTTGCACTTGCCTGCTGGCCAATTCTGCTCGTCATCATTGCCGCAATCTTTACCTATAATCTTTCTCTTTATACAAAAGGAATGGATACAATCAAAAGAATGCTGACGACCGTAAGCACAGATCGCCGTATCCTTGTACTTCTCATCGGCTGGGGTTTTGGCGGTTTTCTTGAAGGTATGGCTGGCTTTGGAACCGCTATTGCAATCCCGGCAAGCATGCTTGCCGGGATTGGCTTCAATCCTTTGCTCTCCGCACTTGTTTGCCTTATTGCCAACTCCGTACCAACAGCCTTCGGTTCCATTGGGATTCCTGTTGTCACTCTTGGTCAGGTATCTGGCATTGATTCAGCAATTCTTGCTAAATATGTTGCACTGCAGCTTGCACCAATCTCCCTGCTTTGTCCATTCCTTATGGTTATCGCTACAGGTGGCTCAGTCAAAGCGCTCAAGGGTGTATTCCTCATAACACTGGCTGCGGGTATCGGTTTCGTCGTCCCTGAGCTTATTGTTGCTTCACTTATGGGTGCAGAACTCGCTGTTATTGCCGGTTCTATTGGATCCATGGCAACGATTGTCATTGGTGCAAAACTCATAAAAAACCCAGATCCACAATACCAGATTGACATCAAAGAAGAAAAAAATGCTGCACCGATTACGACAGAACGTGCACTTATCGCTTGGCTTCCCTTTATTCTTATTTTTATATTTCTTCTTTTTACTTCCAAGCTTATTCCGGCAATTCACGATCCGCTCAATCTTATAAAAACTTCTGTTCTTATCTATAGTGGTAAGGGTGGTACACCCTATACGTTCACATGGGTTGCAACACCAGGTATTCTTATCCTGCTTGCAGCCTTCATTGGCGGCCGCGTACAAAAGGCCTCTTTTGGTGAAATGTTTTCTGTCCTTGGCAAAACCGTCATAGGTCTCTACACAACAATTATTACGATTATATCTGTCATTGCTACGGCAGAAGTTATGGGCTTCAGCGGCATGACAACCGAGATTGCGAACACTGCTGTTGCCGTTGCAGGCACTGCCTATCCGGCAATCGCCCCATTCATTGGCTCTATTGGTACATTTATTACTGGTTCTGCAACCTCAAGCAGTGTTCTCTTTGGCAAGCTGCAGGCCGACTCGGCACTTGCCATTCATGCCAACCAAGTCTGGATCACGGCAGCGAATCCAACGGGTGCTTGTGCAGGTAAAATGATCTCACCACAAAGCATCGCCATTGCTGTAGCTGCAACAGGCCTTGCTGGTCGCGATGGCGAACTGCTGAAGGCCGCTGTCAAATACTACATACCTTTTATAATTTTAATGGGTTGTATTGTTTACTTCGGACAAATGTTTGTTTCTTAATTTATTAGTCAATCTCTAACTTTCACTTTTTATTAAAAGCTTCTGTTTCATAAATTGAGCAGAAGCTTTTTTTTTGCATAACTTTCATTTTATCCACACCTGTGGATAACGTTATCCCGTTTCTGTGCATAAGTCAACCGCCTTGTCTTATAGGTTTTCAATAACTTATCCTCATTTTTATCCACACTTTACAGAAAATAGCTCTATTTATGTGGATAACTTATTTTTTTTACGGCAAAGTGTCAATCTATCCGCTAAGGCCTGTCCTTCCTCACTTTCCTGCAAAAAAAAGATTTTCAAATCTCTTTTTTTGTTCTATACTAGATTTGTAGAAATATTTCTTTTATTATCATTGGAGGCTTTACTTTTATGAAACCAACCATCCCTGCTTGTGATACCTGCGAAATCTATCATGTCCATACCGATATGGTGAAAAACGCAAAACTACATCAAATTGATGATCCAACCAGCCTCCAGCTTGCAGAAACTTTCAAGGTTCTCGGTGATTCCACCCGCATCAAGATTCTTGCCTTACTCTCAGCAAATGAAATGTGCGTCTGTGACATTGCCGCGGCCCTGCAAATGGGACAATCCGCAATCTCGCATCAGCTCCGCGTACTGCGTGGTGCCCGTCTCGTAAAGTTTCGCAAAGAAGGAAAAGAAGCCTGGTACTCACTTGATGACGACCATGTTGTCAGCCTTATGAGCCAAGGGCTCAAACATATAAAACACGACTGAAAGGACGATTTTCATGCGTAAGTGTATTTTTTTCTTCTGTCTGACTTTTTCACTTATAGTATGCTTTGCAAACCCTGCTCCTGTTTTGGCTGCGCCAAGTCTGAAGTTACATACGCATGGGCACGATGTTGAAGTTCTTCAACAACAGCTGCAGCGTCTCAACTATAACATCTCAAAGATCGACGGCATATTTGGAGAAGAAACAAAACGTGCTGTACTTGAATTTCAACGCGATCAGCACATAAAAATCACCGGCCAGATAGACGGATCGACCTGGCGTGCAATCAAACGTGCCACCCCAAGAAAAGCAAGCGCCTCAGCCGAGACCACTTTCCTGCCAGGAAAACAATTTGCCGTGCCAGAAAGCAGGCCTTTTTTATCACGCAGTAAAGTCAACGCAATTCTCATGACAGCAAAAAAATACATAGGTGTACCCTACCGCTTCGGTGGCACGACACCAAAAGCTTTTGACTGCTCGGGCTACCTGCAATATGTTTTTGCCCAAAACGGAATCCAGTTTCCCCGCTCTGCTGATGAGCAATACAAGCTTGGGCTTAAAGCCTCGCCAAAACAGCTTGAAGCTGGCGATCTCGTGTTTTTTACAACCTATGAACCTGGTGCTTCGCACTGTGGCATCTACCTTGGCAACGGTAAGTTCATTCATGCTTCTTCCAGCAAAGGTGTCCGAATTGATGAGCTTAGCAACTCCTACTGGCAGCCACGCTACTATGGCGGCAAACACATCATACAATAAAACCAAACTCCTCTGGGAAGCATTTTTATATGATATGCTCTTCAGGGGATTTTTGTATTCAAAGAAATGAGGCCCTGCTTATGAATCTAACTGTTTTAGTTGATAATAATACCCTTATTGACCACTATTTTATCGGTGAACCCGCTGTATCTTATCTCATTAAATGCGCGAATAAAACCTATCTCTTCGACACCGGATATTCAAATGTTTTTTTACAAAATGCTAAGACTATGCAGCTTACTCTTTCTGAACTTGATGGCGTAATTATCTCGCATGGCCACGATGATCATACACGTGGGCTCCTTGCGCTAAATCATCTTTATGAAACCAGCGTTTCCTATAAGAAGCCACAGCTTATCGCTCATCCGGCGGTCTTTCGCCCGAAGCGAGCCAATCGTTTGTCAATCGGCTGCCCCTTATCACTTGAAAAACTGCAAAAGAATTTTGTTCCACGTCTCAGCAAAAATCCAGTTCACTTAACAGAGCATTTAATTTTCCTCGGTGAAATCGAACGCTGCTTTCCCTTTGAGGCAAATCATTCCATCGGCGAAGAGTGCATTGATAACATTTGGCGGGAAGATTATGTCCTTGATGACTCTGCCTTGGTATACAAAGCACCACAAGGCCTTGTTATTATCACCGGCTGCTCACACTCCGGCATCTGCAACATTATTGAATATGCCAAAAAAGTCTGCTGCGAAAACAGAATCTACGATATTATCGGTGGATTCCATCTTCTCCAAACCGAAAAACAGCAAATGGAAAGCACTCTGAACTATTTCAAAACGCTTCATGCACATGCAGTTTATGCTGGTCACTGCACAGACCTGTCTGCCAAAATAAATTTGGCAAAAGTCGCCAATATAAAAGAACTTGGTGTCGGATTAGAACTAAACTATTAAATAGTTTTTAAAAACATTTCCCTATTTCTGGTATACGCACTAAATATGAATACCTCAGAACAAACTTCTGCTTTATTGCAGCAGTTTGTTCTGAGGTATTTGTTCTGTAAAGATCAAATTGTTTTGCGTACGGCTTCGTCAAGATCATTGACAATATTGCGATTTGCGTCATGCTGCTCATGCTTTAAATAGACTTCACCAAATCCATGCATCATTTCAAGTATCGGAATAATCTCCCGGCCAATTTCGGTTAATCCATATTCTACCTTTGGTGGAATAACCGGATAAACATGGCGGAAAATCAGATGATCTTCTTCCAAACTACGCAATTGCTTTGTCAGCATTTTTTGTGTTACATCAGATAATTTTTTCTTAATTTCATTAAACCGCAATATTTTATCACTTAAATACCACAAGATTAATATTTTTCTTTTTCCTGCCAACAGGCTTTGCACTAAAACCATTGGACACACATCTTTTTTTAAACAGTTTCCCTGTATACTATAGGCTTCCTTATATTCTTTTTTATTCATAAATATGATCTCCTTGTTTTAAGTATCTTTTTAGATACTATAGCACATTATAGTGCCTTCTTGTCAATATAAGTTATCCACATTATAATTTAACCCATACATTATGTATGAATTATGCAAAATAATTTGATTTTGCAAAAAACAGAAAGGATACTTTCAATGAAAACTTGTATTCAATATTTAAATCAAATTTGCCTACAAAAACGCGATTTTGGTATTTTAATTTTTCGTTTAATTTTCGGTGGGATGTTCATCTGGCATGGTTTTCCAAAAATCACAGGAGGTATAGAAACATGGACCGCCCTTGGACAAACCATGGGAGTCTTTGGCATACATTTCGCTCCGGCATTTTGGGGATTCATGTCTGGCTGTAGTGAGTTTATTGGTGGTCTGCTTCTTTTTTTAGGATTATTTTATCGTTTTGCCAGTGCTCTTCTTGCCATCAATCTATTGACTGCTTTCAGCAGCCAAATGCTGCAAGATAAGGGTCTGTTCAAAGCATCACAATCACTGGAAGATGCTTCTAGTGTTTTTGCCGCTGTCTTCATAGGTCCGGGACGATTCAGTCTTGATTCATACTTGGGTTTTATTCAATCGAAGCACACCAGCTTGTAACAAACCCGTTGCACATACTATTATGTACAACACGTAAATTTCATAAGGCATAAAACAGCGAAGCGGCCGATTTAAGGATCATTCATCCTCCATCTGCCGCTTCGCTGTTTTTCATATAATCAATCATTATAACCATATTGGATGCTTGTTTTTTGGTCTTTATTTATTATAACAAAGAGATGCCATCCACATCTGTCATTTTAATACCCAGAATCTCAAGCATGGTTGGTGCCTCATCAATAAGGCGTGCTCCCTGCAGAATTTGCGGTGCCTGACCACTATTGTGGATAATAAAGCACGGTTTTTCTCCACGACCTGGCAAATGTCCATGCGTTGCCACATTATATTTGTAATCGACCGATGAGGTTTCAACAAGTAAATTGTCATACGCATTGGAAAACGCATAAAAATCGACAGCTTCTACGACAAAATCAAAATCACCGCTAAGATGCTGTTCCTTTTCTATTTCTTCTCGTGTAAAGATATCCATTAACAATCCGGCACGTTGAAGAAAACGAAGAACTTCAAGAACCTCACTCTTTTTGCTTTTATCTTTTATATAGATCTGTGCACTAATGCCACAGGACTGTGCATATGCATCGTAACTCACGATTTCTCCTGACACATCAGTCTGCAGAAGACCTTTTTCCCGAAACAGATGATTTATACAGATATTTTTTTTAATTGGCATCTGTCCATGATCACCAAGAATAATAAACGCTGTATCTTCATAAATATTTTCGGTCCGAAGTGCTTCCATGATCATACCCAACCATTCATCATGCAGTTTGAGTGCCAGTTGTACTTCCTGTGCATGCGTTCCATACATATGACGATAATGATCGAGTGTAGCCATATGCAGCAACATAACCTCCGGCTTATATGCATGGATAATATCTACCGCACACGCTGCTCCAAACATATCAAACTCCGGTGTTTCCTTCCAGTTGCGAAGAGATTTGTTTTTTTGATAAATTTTCCGTACGTCTTCACTTATAGTCTGCTCAAATATATCCTGTGGATCATTTTTATTTTCCGTCCATATTTCCGGTATAAGGTAATCAACGGGGGCTCCAGCCGTCACCGGCCAAAGCACACCTGCCGTTTTCAGTCCATTTTCCCGAGCATAGTCAAAGATTGATCGTACCTTCATGTCTTTATAGTACCAATACCAACTGGCATTATTTGTCGCGGGATTCAGCTTTTCATTGTGTACGATACCCGTCCGATCCGGGTAGCAGCCACTCATAATAGTCGCATGACAAGGATATGTTAACGTCGGGTATATGCACGTTATATCTTTTGCAACAATACTGTCCTTTAAGATTTCATGAAAATGCGGCAGTTTATTAATCGCTTCCAAGTCTGTAGTAAAAAGTGAATCCACACATAAAGCAACAAGACGTTTTTTCATTGCGATGACTTCCTCCATTTATTTTCTATTTTTCCAAAAGCTTGTCGCTCTTAGCAGCTGCTTCATCTAATGCTGTTTTTATATCGATTGTACTCGTGAGTATCTTGTCCATGGTTTGGCTATAGATCTTACATACTTCCTTATAACCCTGATTCATTGGACGGCCGAATGCATATTGGAGCTGATCGAGTGCAGTTTTATACTGCGGTATTTTCTTATACATTTCTTTGATCTTTTCATTATCCGCAATGCTTTTGCGTGTAGGCAGATAACCCGTCTTCAAATGCGAATAAACGGCCTGCTCCGGTGCTGTCATGAAGCGAATAAACTCTGCGGCGGCGGCTTTCTTTTTATCATCCAGTTTTGACGTCATAACAAGATTACAACCACCCGTTGGTACCCCGCGGCGCGTTTGCATTGGAATAAAGCACGTACCAATTTCATAGCCATTTTCTTCAGCCAGCTTCAAGTTCTTTGTCAAATCCGCTGTTGATGTTATGCGCATCGCCAGCTGTTGATTCATAAAAGCCGACTCGCTGTTATCAGCGCCATTGTTTCCATTATAATATTTGAAATTGCTGTCTGCGATGCCATTGCGCAGATATTCTGTCATCCCAACGCCAGCATCTGAGTTGAATGTCGCTTTGGTTTCATCTTCACTAAGCGTACTTCCACCATTCTGACTAATCAAAGCCTCCAGTGGCCATGGATCACTAATAAAGCCGAAACCACTGACACCGATTGCCTGTAATTTTTTGGAATCTTCCTTCAGCTCTGCCCATGTTGCCGGACCTTTGTCCGGATCAAGACCAGCTTTTTTAAAGAGTGTCTTATTATAGTAGAGTACAGGCGTACTACGCAGATATGGAATCCCATAAAGCTTGTTATCAACATATGAGTTTTTTAATAATCCCGGATAAAAGTCCTCACAATCTTTTTTTGTAAAGTACTCATCGAGTGGCGCAATCATACCGCCTTTGGCAAATGTCTTGATACTGCTGATCTCCATTACAGAGACCGCCGGCTCTTCATGTGCTGCAAATGCGCTCTGCAGCTTAGAGTGCAGATCATCATAAGACCCCTGATATTCTGCTGTTACATGAATTCCCTTTTCCTTTCCCACGGTATCATTAAACTTTTGTGTGAGCTCCTTATTGTTTTCTGCTATTTTATCCTGCCATGAATACCAGTATTTCAGCTCAATTACACCATTATTCTCTTCCTTTGATGCCGTCTCACTTCCACAGCCGCTTGCCATAGTGCCCAGCACCAAAAGTGCCGCTGCCGTGCAAAAAATCTTATTCAATTGCATTCCAGTTCCCCCTGTTTTGTTATTTATGTAATATTATTTGTCACCCATATAAGTAAACGCCTTGATAATCTGCTTTTGTGCATACAAGAATACAAGCATGATCGGCAGAATAAGCATTACATTTCCTGCCATAAGCGTATTGTAGTACATACCAGACTCCACGTTTCGCAGCGAAGCGATCCCCACTGGTAACGTGCGAACTGCATCGCTCGTCGTCAATACCAGAGGCCAAAAATAGTCATTCCAGGTAGATATAAACGTAAGCAGTGCCAATGTGACAAGCACCGGCCGGGCCAACGGCAGAAATACCTTGCAGATAATTCGCCACTCACTGGCATGATCCATACGAGCTGCTTCGACAAGCTCCTGCGGTACCTGCTTAAATGCCTGGCGCAGCATAAAGATTCCAAAGGCACT